>JBBTWT010000010.1:0-7294 GCA_038078615.1 Patescibacteria group bacterium
TCATCCTTTCCATTGTAGCATGGAAAGTTCGGTTTCATAGTGTTATGTGTATAAAGTGTGCGGTTCTCTGTCATCTTGTCAACCCCGTTAGAGACCGCGAGGGCTCACAGCGCGCCTCTGCCTCTCACGAGGCAAACCTCCATGAAAGTCTGCCAGAACCAGTCCTGGCAATTTCCCGTTCAAACGCCTTGAATCGTGTGCCTTGACCATACATCCCGTTCGACGTTCTGACGGGACTGATCCCGCTGACATCCACTCCACTGAATCCCACCGGGATCCATCCGGTTCCTGCTCCCCCTCTGGTCATGAGAAATACATCGTCTGCACACTTGATAGCTCGACAGCGTATCTATGTGTGTTCATACTTACTGCACACTATATCACGCGACAGCATATATGAATGTGCAATCGTATATCTCCCTCATTGCACACAGTAAGTAACGACCACGTATGTGAGTGTGCAACTTCCTATTTCTTCATTCATCCCGTTAGAGATAAAAAGCGCTTCAAGTGATTTTTCAGAAAGCGTTTTCCCATACCGGATTTCAGGTACTTTTCTCTAGCCAATGCATCATATTTACTCACTCCCGCTTCGTAGTCAATAATTTCGAATGGACCCCCCTGCCTCTCGTCGAAGGAACTTCACCACCATTATGCTGCTTGAGACGCTAACGGGACACGGCCCAGCCGAAAACATCGCCTATGGCGCCGGCTATCAGATCGAACAATGAGACCGTCCTCGACCCCGTGTACACGGCGTACGGATCGCTGACAACGGCATTGCCGAACCTGTCTTGTGCAGCGATGGTGTAGATATACGTCGAAGCCTGATCCAAACCGGGGATGATCAGGCTGTGGTTCAGGCTGTAATCCTCTTCGCTCGCTGTTTTTCCTTCTTGTCCGGTACCTTTGGAATACCTGATTTCGGACTTCGCCAGCTTGTTGGTTTTCCAGTTCAATACCAGTTTCACTTCCTGTTTGTTCTTTTCGATGAATGTCTCGCCGCGGATGGCGCTTATCTTGAGAGGCTCCGGCGTGTTTTCCGTGAGCAGGAATTCCGCCTCGCCGCCGATAGCGATGTCTCCCACGCGAAAATTCTCACTCTGATAATGCGCATCGCCGGACAATTCTGCCGGCCCAGTGTCCGTCACAGTCTCAGTCTTCGAAACTTCGGTTTTCTTTGACGCTGCCGGAAGAGATGGCGATACGGGTATCCCCTCTTGCGGCAGCGGATACAACATCCGCTGCAAGACAAGATACGCTACGAAAGAGAGCAGGATAAGCATGCCGAACGTGATAATCCATCTGCTTTTTTGGCTGATTGCCATAAGCGTTGTACTGAATCTTTTCGAACAAAAGTAGAGGCTTGTTTTTCTCGTTGCGATACTCGAAATATACCACAAAAATGGCTTTTCCAAAAGAGAAAATATGGCACCCAAACGGGAAACCTCTCACCGATGTGGCAAGAGGTTTTCTTGATTCATACTTCCAGACCCGCCCGCATCGTTACGCGAAACGTTTCTGGCAGATTCCCGATTCTTGTTCTACGGAGCTACTTCTTTCCAGTTGTAGTCGCAGGAACGGGTGCCGTCGCAGTTGTTGATGCCGCAGTTATTGGCATCGTTGAAGGTTTGGCCGACACAGACCTGGCCTTTCCTACTGCAGTCAGGGATACAGCAGGGAAGTGTGGCACAACTCTGGGTAGCAGAGCCGACACAATCTGCTCCGCCGCCGGAAGGAGCAGGGTTGGTACAGGTCCTTGTCTGGGTGCCGGTCGTGCCGCAGGCTGTGGCGGAGCAGGGCCCAAAGTATGACCAGCCGCCATCAATGGGGGAGGCGCAGAGATTTTCTTCAGGAGTGGTGGCAGAACAGGTGCCAGTACAGCTGTTTCTTTGTCCCGGATTGGTCATACCGCAGCTATTGGGAGATGAGTTGCAGTTGGAATAAGCGGGGGTACAGGCACTGTTGTTTCCACCGCCACCACCGCCAGCGCCGACGGTCGTGACTGGACCGCCAGCCACAAAAGAACCACCGGAAGGACTAGGACCACTAGTATAAGAACCACCGGGAAGAAACACGAGAGCACAACAACTCCCACCTCCGCCACCACCACCACCACTTGTCGCAAACGCACTCTCACCCACCACAAAGATGACGATGGGTATCAAGAGCAGTATGCCGAAAATGAAAGTTTTGTGGCTCGAAAGAAAAGCTGTTCTTTTTTGTTTTTGCGTGTACATAATTATAGTGTGGAGTGTAGACGCCTTATTTGATTGCTCCCTGAAATGCGGCAATCTCCTTGGCCAGGTTCGGAGGGAGCGGCCTTTGTTGCAGGGCTTGGGCTATCAATGACTCGGCGTTCTCTTTGTCTTGGTCGGCAAACCAGGCGATACGCGCGAGACCGAACGAAGCGAGCGCCATAAAACGCTTGGCATCGGGCAGAGTGACATTTGAGGAAATGATGTCCAGCGCGTTTTGGTACTGTTGTCTCGCTTGGGCATAGTCTTGCTGGCTCTCCATCACTGACGCAATATTGATGATCGCGGGTACATAGGCGGGATTGAGTGAGAGTGTCTCTCGAAAATGTTTCAGCGCCTCATCGGTTTTTCCCTGTACCAGAAAGGTAAGCCCCCAGAAGTTGTGGAAGTCAGGAGAGGAAATTCCGTCGTCCTTGAAAGTGTTGAGGGTGGCTTCAATCTGCCGCGCCGTCGCCATGAAACGCGCTTGATCGCCGCTCGCGGCAGCTTCACTGAAAGTCACCATCGCCTGAAAAAACAAGAGTTCGGTTGACCCCGGATCACGCTGCGCTGCCGCGGTGATAAGCGTATAGGCTCCCTGGAAGTCCCCTTGGTCCAGCGCTTCCGTAAATCGGGCGGGAAAGGCGTCTTTTATCGCCTGCGTTTTGGCGTTTTCTCTGGCGCCGTACCAGCCGATACCTCCCACGATAAGTACCAGCACAAGAATGATGAGTGTCGCGATGTGAGTTTTGTTTTTGAACATATTTTTTGTTTGAAACAACGTAGTGAGCAAATGTACTCCTCTGCTTTCTTGTATTGTACCACAAAAAACCAGCGGTCACGCGATTCTTGTCAAGAGGGGTGTCGTGATCCGCGAGATGCCGCCCTGATCCTGCCCAAGACATACAAGACAATCATCACGGATACGATGAGAGGCCAGTTGCCGAGACGCGTGAAGAGCGTCTGCCGCGTGATGCGCGCGATATCCGCGTACAGAATACCTCTGCCGCGCTCCGACTCCGCGACGATAGTTCCATCCGGCGCAATGATGAGGGATGGCGCGTCGTTCACGGAACGCAAGAAAAACCGCCCTGTTTCCGCGGCGCGCAGGCGTGCCTGGGCTCTCGTCTGCAGAGCCAAGAGCGATGATCGGTGAGCGAAAGAAAGCGAGGAGCTGTTGACCAGAACCTCCGCGCCGTCTCGCGCAAGCGTGGAGTACAGGACGTCAGAGAAAATTTCCGAACAAAACAGCGAGCCAAAATTTCCCTTGGGGGTGCGGGCGACAGACAGTTTCTCCCCGCGCGCGTACTCATGGTACTGTATAAAGCTGTCCGCCCACGCGCCATCGCCAAGGATACGAGCCATCCCTCCCATAAAGAACGGCATATACTCCCCGTTGGGCACCAAAAGCAGCTTCTTGTATTCTCCCAGCACGCGACCGTTTTCATCATAATAAGAAAGGATGGAAAATCTTTTTCCGTCGATACGCATGCTGGAATCTATGAAAACCATCGGTTTTCCTCCGCTCACGTTCCGGAGGAGCGCCGCGCGTCCCGCCGGAGAAAACGACGAGAGAAAACGCGTGTCCTCGGGAAAGACAACCACGTCAGGCTTGTCTTCGGTCTTCGCGATACGCATGAGCAGTTCATAGAACACATCGCTCCGCGCCATGCGCTCTTCATCCGAGATCGTGAAATAGGAAGGGAGGTCGGTGGAGAGAACAGCCACGGACAGGCGCGACGCGCTCCGCGGCTGTGCCGTATACCGCACCAGTGCCATGTGCGCGGCGATAAACAGGATCAGCACGCCGACGCTACAGGCAAAGACGCGTGGCGAAATCGTGAAGCGTTTTTGCGCCCATAGAAAAAACATGATATTTACCGCCACGGCGATAAAGCTCAAGAGAGACATCCCGCCTATGGATGCCCACGGGAGGAGCGGGCTCCCGGCGAAAATATACCCCAGATTGCCGAATGTCCAATGGGCGCCCCAATACGTGACGTCACTGTAAAAAATGAGAGCAAATCCGAACGTACGCAGCCACTCGAAAATAACCCAGAGCGCCGCGCCGAGCAAAATATCGGAGAGTTTTCCCCGACGCAGCGCGCGGAATGCCGTTGCCCACAGACCGGTGAAAAGCGACAAAGTGATCACGGTCACGGCCCACGCGATAAAAACAAACAGGAGGGAGAGGCGCGGATCGGTCACTCCCGCCCAATCGAGCGGATGCGTGTCAAAAAACCAAAAAATTACCGATCCGAAAAATATCAGGCCGAAACAAAATCCTCCCGCGAACGCGTGCCGTGTCCGCGCAAGAAAAAAAAGAAGCGGCAGAAGCGCCACGAAAACGAGCGGCCACGCATACGGAATATTGAACGCGCTACCGAGCAAAATGCCGCTTGCCAGAGGAAGTAAAAAAAGGAACCGCTCTTTTTTCATCGTTATTGTGCCACTTCTTTATGCTGCCAACCCGACATGAGCTTTGATACGCACGATGTCTTTCTTCGCTGTTTTCATATCGCTTTTCAAAACAGCTGTTTCTTCGTAGACCGCGTCTACCTGATTTTGCGTTCGAATGTCAATGCGATTCACGGTGGTTTGCAACACAGCCATATTTGTTTTGAGTACGGCTACGTCCGTTGCGAGTCCATCAAACCGCTGTTCCATATGTTCAAAGCCGCGGGCGAACCGCTGTTCCATATGTTCAAAGCCGCGGGCGACCATACCCGCCAATGCATCGATCGTTATTTTTTTTCCTTCTTTTTTGTTTGCCATATGTGAATCGTATGCTGATGTTCTTACAGACTATCCCGTATCAAACATTTTGTCAAAAACAAACCTACAAGTCGCTGATAAAGCCTTTACTGTAGCCAGAAAATTACTCCTCCAGCCGGCGCAGGAGACTGTCCAGATCTTCCGGGGCGTAATACTCGATCACCACTTTGCCGCCTTTGCCCGAAGGCGCTATCTTCACCTTGGTACCGAGAATCTGCGTCAGACGCTCCGTGCGTGCGAGGATGTCCGGATGAAGCGCCGCGGTGCTGCGCGTATGCGGCTTGACCGAGACGCTCCGCACCTTCACCTCCGTCTCGCGCACGGTGAGCTCTTCCTTGATGATGAGTTCGAATACCGCTCGCTGCTTCTCGGGATTCTCGATGGCGAGCAGCGCCTTGGCGTGTCCCTCGCTTATCTTGCCCTCGGCGACGGCGCGCTGTATTTCGATCGGCAGATGGAGCAATCGCAGGGTGTTCGCCACCGCGCTACGGCTCTTGCCCATTTTCTTGGCCACCGCTTCCTGCTGCATCGCGAACTCGTCGAGCAGACGCAGGTACGCCTTCGCTTCCTCGATCGGGTTGAGGTTGTGCCGCTGGATGTTCTCTATGATGGCGAGCTCGAGCTTCTCCTGCTCGGTGGCGCTGCGCACGACGACCGGCACCGTCTCCAGCCCCAGACGCTTGGCCGCCTGGAAACGCCGCTCCCCAGCGATGATCTCGTAGTTGTCCCCGACCCGGCTCACGACGAGCGGCTGCAGGATCCCGTGCTCCCTGATCGACTGCGCCAGCTCATCGAGCTTCGTCTCGTCGAAATGCAGTCGCGGCTGATGCGGATTCGGCACGATCTTCTCGAGAGGAATCTCCAGCGCTTCGCCGTTCCGTCCGGCCAACACAACAGGAGCGGCAGCCGCTTGCGGCGCAGGCAAGGCGGCGACAGGCTGCATGCGCGGCACCGCAGCCGTATGAAAAGGAGACGACCCCGCTCCGTCTTCTGATTTTTTCTTCGGCGGGATGAGCGAGGCGAGCCCCCGTCCGAGACCATGTTGCTGAGCCATATGTTTCTAAAAAATTTCTAATTACCAATTTCTAATTTCTAAATAATTTTCAAGGGCTCAATTTTCAAATTCAGAAACTCAAAGGACTTTGAGTTTCTTTTGCTCCTGCTCATCGCGTTCCAGTATTTCCCGCGCGACTCCCTTGTAGGCTCGCGCGCCTTTGGAAAACGCGTCAAAGTCCAGGATGGACTTGCCATAGCTCGGCGCCTCGGCGAGACGCACCGAACGCGGTATGACGCTCTCGAACACCGGTCCGGGAAAATGCGCCCGCACTTCGGACACGACCTGCCGCGCCAGGCGGTTGCGCCGATCGTAGAGCGTGAGGAGCGCGCCGCCTATCCGGAGGTTCGGCTGCAGGTGTTCGCGTACGAGCTCGATCGTCCCGAGGAGCTGCGAGAGTCCTTCCAGCGCATAATACTCCGTTTGCACCGGAACGACCACCTCATCGGAGGCCACGAGTCCGTTGATCGTCAGCAGTCCGAGCGATGGCGGGCTGTCGATCAGGATATAGTCATAGTACGAGCGTATGGGCCGGAGTGCGTTGTAGAGGCGGAATTCGCGGTGCTCGATATGCACCATCTCGATCTCCGCTCCCGCCAGATCCTGCGCCGAGGGGATGATGTGCAGATTTTCCGTCTCCGTCCGCAGGATGATCTCCTGTGCCGGCAGTCCGAGAATCATCGCATGATAGAGGTTTTTCTCCAGGCTCTTGGCATCGATGCCGAGCCCCGAAGACGCGTTGCCCTGCGGATCGAGATCGACGAGCAGCACCTTCTTCCCCGCTTCGGCCAGATAGCGGGCGACATTAATAGTCGAGGTGGTTTTCCCCACCCCGCCCTTCTGATTGACGAACCCGATGATCTTTGCCATATTTCCTTTCTATTATAGTCCATTGACAAACGATTATCAATTTTCTATCCTGCTCCTGCGCTCTTGTGACAGCCTGTGGCTCAGGAAAAAGAAAAATCGGATACGCCGGGATGGCTCGCGTCGCGTCGACAAGCGAAGCCAGCCTCGACATCTGGGCGGGCGAGTCGAGGCGGGTGGAATGCCTGCCCGAAACGTTTCGCAAGTAAGCTTGCTTACGTAGCGATACGGGCGGGGTAGATTCAGCCGCCTGAGGCGGCCACACGGGACACGAAATGGGCGAGTGGTGGAATGGTAGACACGTTGGACTCAAAATCCAATGCTGGCAACAGCATGAGAGTTCAAGTCTCTCCTCGCCCAC
>JBBTWT010000011.1:0-89090 GCA_038078615.1 Patescibacteria group bacterium
AAACCCGATGAAGTGATTAATCAACTCGTTGCGTTAGAAGTTTGAAACCAAGATAGTATTGTATCAATAAAGGAATTGTACTGAAACAATCAAGCACGTTTCCTAGTCAATCCACTGACTTTATGGTTTGATATAGGCTTTCCTCTGTTTCCAAGATCGGATACCTGTATAACCCAAATACCCCAAGAGCACCAAAGTCGTGCCGGAGATGATTCACCCTGTTAAATCCCGCTTGCGGGAATTTCGTGAAGCGAAAGTATTGAACAGGGTGAAGCCGAGGTAAAAATAGGACTGGGGCTTGAAGTAGAGGGTTTACCCTATGAAATGTGCAAGTCTATTTCATCGGGGTCAATTCAAGATCGATCATCCCTTCAATCGACCTATCTCGTCCCGCAAAAACATGATAGTCTCTCGTTTCAATGTTTTGCGAATAGCTCGAAATTTCTCATACGGAACAAGAACACTCAAATCCTGCGTAAGCATTTCATCCGTCACTTCGCGCTCCACTGTCTCTTTATCTCGAAAACCTATCCTGATTAGCGGGGTAGGTTTTTTGATGATAATTCCAGTTCATGAAACACTGCCCTAAATATTCTCGCAATATTCTTAGCATCATCGATTCCTCGATGATGTACCCCCTCGAGCGGCAAATCGAGCAGTTGTAATGCCTTCGCCATACCGCATGGTTTGATGTGCCTTGTTTTCGCAAATTCATGCTTCAGGCTTCTGTGTCCATCCTCAAGAAACTGAACGATTTTTCCGGAATAATTCTTCTCGGCGGCCTCCCTCAGTATTTGTTTCCGATCATAATGCCCCCAGGAGAGAAGCACTACATTTTCTCCGGTTAAGAATATCCAATTCCAGAATTCACTTATCGCTTCATCAAAAACCGGCGCACCATCAACGTCTTCTTGACGAATAGTCGTCAGTTCACGACAGAATAGAGACAACTGCGAATTGATAATTGGCTTCACATAAGACGAAAACTCATCAATAATCTCGAGATTATCATCGAGCTTCACCGCCCCGATTCCTATAATCTCATTCAACCTTCCTTCGTCATTGTTCTTCCAGCACGTCGCCTCGAGATCGAATACGATATAATTCATAACTTACAAGATAATTTCCAATATGGATTATACCAGTGCACTCAAAAATTTATCAGCGCTCATCACGCGAACATCATTTTGAATGAAGTCAACATTTTCAGTCTGTACCAATTGATATTTAAAAGGAATAGAAAGTTTCTTTCCAAAATAATGCAGATGCTTGGATGGAATCTGATCAGAATTTTTCACTTCAATCGCCATCCACGGCTTTTTATCTACGGCGATCAGGAAGTCGACTTCATGTCCGTCGCGATCCCGGAGATAATGGAGTTCCGCCTTGTACCCTTGAGCATCATAGAGGAAATGACAGAGCTTCAAAAGATGTGAAGCAACGATGTTTTCAAGACGAGCTGAGTCTGAAGGCACTTCTGACCAGTCCCAGAGATACATCTTTTTTTCTTTGCGAAGCGAGTGTATGTTTTTCGCAGAGTAGGTAGGTATTCTGAAATGATAATAAAAATGCTCAAGAACATCCATCCAAAACGAAATGGTTTTATGAGAAACGAGAATATCTTCTCGGAGAGAATTGAGCGAAAATTGCGAACCTACCTTTTCCGGCAAAAACAAAGCCAGCGTCTGTAACGTGGATATATCCCGTATACTTTCGACATCGCGGATGTCTTCCTTCACAATCTTCTCTATTCTCTGATTGTGCCATCGTCTCAGCGCTTCCTTGTCTTCATGGATAAATGGCTCCGGAAATCCGCCAAACTCGAAAAGTCGTTTGAAAGTTGCAGACATGGCAGGTTCGGATGAAAAGGAAAGTTTTTCAAACGGAACAACAAGGTTATTTTTTTTGAGCACTTCCGCCACTGAAAATGGATGTAGTCTGAAGTAATAGTACCTGCCAAGCAGAGAATCGCCGCCTTTTTGATAGAGGTCCAGTCTAGCACTGCCAGTCACCAGAATATCAAACAGTTCTTTATTCTTATCAAATTGACCTTTGATATAATTTTTCCAATTGCGATATTTATGGATTTCATCAAAAATAAGCAATCGGACATCGGCTGGGAATGCTGACTTGAGAATAGCTTTTTTGTCATCAATATTATCCCAATTCAGATAGGCATATTTTTGATACGACTGATTCCCTATCTGTTTGGCCAGTGTTGTTTTGCCGACTTGTCTAGGACCGCCGATAAAAACCATTTTCTGAGAAAGATCATTGGTTATCTTTTTCTCAATATAGCGATTTTTTAGCATAGTTTACCTATATTATAATATACCTCCATTTTACACCCAACTCCAAAAAAGTGTCAACATTTTTCACCTTTAGTCAAAAAAATGCAATAAAAGTCTTTTTATAAGCCTTTTTCATCATTTTCCCCCTCTTTTTCTCCCCGAACCTCGATAATCCCCCGGATCACCGCCATCACGAGGAAATAGTAGGCATAGATAGCGAATTCCTCAGCCTGTGCCTTCCGTCCAACCGCAAGAAGTATGGGTGTGAATGATAAAAAGAAAAGAGCCGGCCATGCAAGGTAGCGGCTTCGGATGGGTCCGATAATCGACCAAATCAATACGCTAAAGATGGCAATCTCTACGATATTCCACTCGAAGAGGACACCGAGAAAAAAGCCTGCCACGACGAACAAAATATCTTTTTTTCGGTTCCTCATAAATTGAAATAACGGATCGCCGCTAAGTTTTTTTTCTTCGTTGTACATAGGTATGGATGAGAGAGATTATTATCAGAGAGATGGCACCGCCGCTGATCCACGCACCGATGAAGAAAAGCTTCATAGGAAGGTACTCTATTATAACAGACCCGCCATTCAACTGCTTGTCGATCCGCCAGACATTGGCGTAGGTCACGGAATTGTCCCGCTTCAATACTACGCGTTCACCGCCGTTCCGATATACCGCTCGCCACAATGGATCATACCGTTCGCTCAAGAAGAGATTCTTCCCACCGGTATCATCCGGCAATGAGACGATTATTTTCTTCGGATGGATTTTCTCATAGCTGATACCTCTCCAACTCGCTCTCATTTTCTTGCCATTCTCGAGGATATTCTGGATGGAGTAATTTTTTAACGAGTTCTGCTGACTATCCGTATAGATGTATGGCGCGACATACTCCTCTTGTATCCTGTACAGCGTAAAGTATTCATTATCCGCAACTTCGATGAGAGCGCCCAGAGATTTCAGATAGAGTATCTTTTCTTGTGACTGCTCTATAAATTCATCGTGAACATCCTTGTGGTAGAGAATGTATTTCGTATTCAGCATGCCCAGCAGTTCTACGATCCACAGCGGATCATTTTCCTGCTCATTGAAGTCCTTGGCGAAAAGCCATTGTCCGATAGAGGGGCTATTGGGATTGATGAGCGGCGCTTTATAGAGGGCGGCGGTTATATCATTTCCCCGCATTTTCCACTCCGGGTAACTCGCCCACCCCAATTTGTCCGTATTATACGGCAATGAGGCTATCTTGAACTCATCCACATCACTGTTGATAATTGCCCGGATGTCATAATACGGCCGTGGAATTTTGACCAAAAAACTGTGACTTGATTTCTGAAAATCTTTCGACCGCTGGGCGAATATGAAGCTCATATTCTGTTGCAGCTTGCCGGTATAAAAAGGGAGAGGAAGCAAGAAAATAACGATCACCGCGGCAATCATCGCTTGCCGCCAGCGGACTGTCCATGAACGCATCAGTGTCAGCGTCAGAAGAACCGACAGGAGAAAAGGCGTAAAAATGGCAATTTTTTCATAACCGCGCAGAGTATTCAATCCCGGGAGATGGAAGATGAGGTTATTCAGCCCATCAAAAGGATATCGTACGCGGGCGTTCAAAAGAACAAAAATAACCAAAAGCGCGGAAAATCCCCAAAAGAGCCGCCGGTGCCTCAATTCGCGCATTTCACCGTACCAGATACCTGCAAGAATAATGATGATGGGAAGAAAAGAGAGGAAGAGGATGAGCGGCTTGATAAAGTCGAAATCCGTATAGGGATTGTTATTGGGGAAAAAAGATCCGCTGTTGAATTGCCCCAAGCGCAGCGTCTCGCTGATCGGGTTTGACGTTTTTTGGAGCCACCATCCTAGATCGATGCTATTGGTCGTCGTCAAGTCGGAAACGCCTTTACTGATCTGCGGAAGAAGCGGAAGTATCCAGTAGGCGCTCACCAGAAAAGAAAAGAGCCCGAGAACAGCGAGACGAGAGAGTGTTTTTTTGCTGATTGAGACGAGACGCGCAAGCCACAGGAAAAATGTGAGGAGTAGGAGAAATATGAACAGCGACAGCGCGAATGCTGGATTGGCAAAACCGCTGGAAGCCAGAAAAAGAAACAGGAGAAAAAATGCTGCGTAAGAGACTCTCCACGACCGAAGAAAGGCGATATAGGTTCCCGTCAATACCGGGATGAAAACGTAGAGGATCTGGAAATGCGAATAGCCCCAGCTATAGGTGAAGATGTAGAGCGTATACAGATTGAGAGAGTAGAACAATGCCCCGCTTACGGCGATGGCGCTGTTTATTTTTCCAAAAACAAGCCGGGTGAAACCGATAAAGGAGAGGTAGCTGCCGATAAGAAAAATGCCGAGATACCATGAAAGCTCTGCTGTTTCACTGATGTGTAGCCGGTCTAGGAGATAAAAAATACCATAGAAGAGGCTGGCGCGCCCCTGCCAATCATAGAATAAAAAACGATAGTGTTCCTGCAGATTGATCTGCTGGAACGTGTCCTCTCCGGCAATCACGTACCCGCCGGGGAACCGGTTGACAGCCACGACGCCGAGAAGCAGAAACAAACCGAGTATTTCCCACCTATGGAGTTGAATAAATCTCAAAAAGCTCATATGTTCACAGATCGCCCAAGGTTTTTTGGACTGACGCATTGACGGACAGCTTTTCTAAGGCAAAAAAACCAGACTTCTTATCCTCCCCATCATAACTGGCGCGTACATATACTGTCCGTGACTTGCCATCCCCCTCCAGTGTGAGGAAAAATCTCTGCGCATCGTTTGATGCCTGCACGAAAGGAATCTCTTTCCAAAACGCGTTGTCAAATGAATATTCCAATTTTATCTCTTTTTTATCATCGCCTTCCTGCACCGCCTCGAGAACGAATCGGTCAAACGGGTACGGCACATCGAACCTGTAGATAAAATACTCCTTGTTTTTTTGGCTGCCTATGACCAGATGTTTTTTCGCGTCATACCGTATGCTCGTGCTCGCGTCGAAAGTATTGGCAAAATCCAGAGGCGTTCCGCGGAGAGAGAAGGAGTAGAAAAATTTTTCCCCCAGATCTTCAAACTTGGCTCCTTCGGGAAAACTGGCATCATTCTTCGCACGCAAGCGTTCTCGTATCAGGAGTGCCAGATCACCGGTCGAATCAGTATCAGTCGCCACATCCGCCTCCAAAGAACCGATAGCAAAAGAATTCTCCCGATCTTGCGAAGGGGTCTTCGTCAGGGTTACCTTGTACCACTCCCCGTATTCAAGAGGAAAAGGAAATGGCATCTGATAGTTTCCGGTAGAAACCGATAAATCATCAAGGGCATCGAGGATAAACGCTGATGAATGCAATAACTTGCCATCCCTTTCTTTTTCCTGCTTATCAGGAAAATAACGCATCAGCTGGAAAACATACTCCTGTCTTCCGCTTCCGACCGTTTTTCCGGCAAACTCCATCGTCTCAAGGAAATCCCCTTTCGCCTGAAATACCCATTCCACAGGAATATCCTTTCCATCTTGTTCACCCGCTTCGTCACTGAGAGTTTTTTGAGAGAGCAAGATATCTTTTTTCATCGTGGAAATCCCAAAAACGGTAGGCGCGAGATTCTGCAATGCCAGCGTGTCTTTTGCCTCTACGCGCGACAAGGAAAGTGAACGGATATAGACCGCCGAATCATCCCATTTCTTGTTCATCGCGTCATTATTGACAACTACATCGCTTGCCTCATCTTTTTTGAGACGGACTCTGATATCTTCATAACGTCCCGGCGCAGAAAAAAACAATTCCTTATATTCTCCGTTCTCCGTTGGCTCGAGATGCCACTCTCCTACTTTCAAGACTTCATTCAGCTCTGACTCGGCAAAAATTTCGATATCTTCGGCGTTCTTCGTACTGGCAAAAATACCTATCCGAAAAACGTCGCCTGCCTGGGATTGGAATATACGAGGATAGGCTTTTTCCCGGTGTTTCGCATCCAGATCCGGCTGCTCAATTTTCACCTTATCCGTCGATGCCTTGTTGCTTTTCAGTATTTCAGGAGGAATAATAAAATAATGATAAAAAAAAGCGAAAATGAATACAAAAAAAACGAAAAAGTAACGGGGGTTCCTTCTGAAAAAGAAAAGAATTTTATCAAAGATTATCGCAGGTGCCATAGTTACTAAGAACGTACTTATTGCTCTATTTTAGCAGAATTATCGACTTCTGTCATACGGGCTACCGTGTTCCCATTGTTGTTCCTTCTCCGCAAAAAACCTACACCTATCAGACAAAAAATCAGGGTGGCAATCGAAATAATACCGCCGAGATAATAAAGCCTTTGAGGCCAAAATTCGACTATGATTTCGAAATCATATGTCCCATTTGCATTTTTGAGACACAATGGCTCGTACTGAGCAGAAGCGGCGGGTTGTCCGCAAATTGTATCGGCATCCACGATCCAGCTATTGGCATAGCCATTCGCCGTCAAATGATCCGCACCATCAGAGAGAGGTTTTTTGAACCATGTTTCCCAAAAGTCTCCGTTCGGCAAGTTATCATTCTGGATCGTCCCTTGAAAATTTTTGGAAATAAAATCTACGGTGTATTTCTCCGTATAATCGAATTTCTCTTGATTGTCTTCCCATCTCATGTGTTTGATTGCTTTGGATTTCCCGTCACCCAGATCAGTGACCCATCCGCTGTCAATATAATTCTTCAATTCATCCTGATTTGCCTGATCATCCTCGTTTCCGTTTAATATTCTATAATTCGACATTTGGTCATTAGAATCTTTTTGGAAATTGCTTGACGGAGTCAGGTATACCTTCCACCCATTATGAAAAGATTCGCTGAAAACGAATGGAAATCGGCCGCTCGCGCCATGCATCCTTACCCGATATTTGGTGGGATTGATTTTCTTGAATTCCAATATGGGCACTTCGTCATCTCCCTTCTCATTTTGCCGCAGTTGTTTCAGTGCCGCTTCCTTTCCGATATTCTGGTTTCTGAGATACGCTACCGGGCGTTTCATCTGAGTATCGCCGGAGAGAAGCATCGGTATCTGATTGACAGCGCTATTAGTCACAATCGTATTTTTAGCAGCGTAGAAATGCGGAAGAAAATTTTCCCTGTTAAAAACAGTTATCGAGTCAAATGCGACTTTTTCATTTTTTTTGGAAAATATATCCAGTAAAGCTCCCGGTTTTTCCTTTTCCCTGAATCCGAATGAGGGATGCATATCCCGATTAATGACGATTTTTTTTATGCCATATATATCCAATGAAGTGTCAATCAGATCGTTCGAAAAATTATTGAAAATCGAATCGAGATCCGGAGAAAGTGCCGAGTACGCCGCTATAAAAGGTTTGTTGATAGAATACACCAAGGGATCCCTGCCTCTGTAATATTTGTCGCCGTCATGATTCAAGAGGGTTACTTGATAATTCAGGGAACCCGGCAAACTCAGGTATCGATAATCGAGTTTATCGGTATTCAGCTCTTGCATAGCATTGAAGTAGCTTTCCTTGTAGAGGTATCTTCTCGAGACATACTTGTCTTCATCAATTTTGAAATCCGGAATAAAATTCAGCGTCAAGTAAGGAACGCTGCAAGCGAGCAAATAAACAACAAATGCATAGTAAGACCAATTGCGCCTTTTATTGCCAAAAACGGGAATCAAGGCGATGGTCAATAGAAATACCAGTAAGACGCTGAATTTCTCTAGAGGACTCTTGAAAATAATGAAAAAAGGAACAGTATTCAGCATCCATAAGTAAGCATCCTGAAACGGCTGATTGATTCCTTTATTGAGAAAAAGGACTAATAAGACGAAACTGACCACTATAATATATTTTCTTTGATGCTCTTTTTTTCGGTTATCCGTTCGGATGAACAGATGCCAAATAATCAAGACAAACGGGATAATCAGGATCATATCCATTGCGATACTGTTGTAGAAAACTGAAAAAAAACTGCTATCGGCATCAGACATCAATGTTTTCAGCGAAAATATTCTTCCGATAATGCCCTCATCATCAGAGAGCTTGGCCCAATTGATAGCGAAATTCTTCGTATAAAAAAGACTCAGATCTTGGAATTGGAATCTTACGAGATTAATGAGCCACCAAGCATTAAAAAGAAGAAAGCTTGTTTCCAATAAAAGGAAGTTTTTGATCATTAGCCGATAATGAGTCGCGTGTGACTTGTCAGATCGCAGGTGATAGATTATTACGATTGAAATCAGTAAAAAAATATGAAAAATCCCTAAGTATGGAATATTTGAAAACGCATACGATAGCAGCGCGGTCAGAAAACCGAAAATCAGAAAAAGCTGCAAGCTCTTGAAATAATATTTATACAGCACGCCGAAGAGCAGCGGCAGTACGAATAATGGCGCTGTATTCCAAAACATCATGCTGTGGAGATGATAGGTAGAAAATGGATTGAGAATATAAAAGAGAGAAAGCAGGAACGATAACTTGAAACCCTGTTTGAGGATATTTTTTAAAAGCCAGAACATAGAAAAAAAAGGCAGTGCGTACATCAGGAAAATACTCAATACATTCGCCACTTTCAGTGAAATTCCAAAAAACTGCAGCCAATAGAAAAAATCAAAGATGCCGAACGTATAATTCAGTATAGGGTTAGGAAAGCCGGTGCCATTGTTTACAGAAACCCAGGTAAAATCGTACAGCTCCTTCGTCAAGAGGGTGTTCACATAATAATTGCCCTCTCCGCCCAAAAGAATGAAATTTTTAGAATAAAGAATAATGAGAGAAATCAACAAAAAACAAAATCCCAATAAGATGGTTAGGGGGTGTTGATTAAATATATTTTTAATCCAAAAAAATATATTCTGAACGCTGGACATACTAATCTTGCGAGTGGGTGATGACATACGTATTTATCTCTGCTTTTTGCGGCCAAAATATTGACACAATAAACCTCACCACAAGTGTCATCGGCACAATCAAAACGAATAACAATATATCAATGAACCGATTATTTCGTTTTAACATTCCGTAGAGACTGGCAGATAAGTCATGAAAATAGTAGTACGGATCAGCTGAAGAGGAAACTATTTCCAATTGATGCCTCTTTAACAATGATTGTAGGCTCGTATAGTTATAAAAGAAGAGGTGTCTGGGCGTATCCAGATGAAACCAGCTGCTTTTCGCGATAGCGAACCCCAGACTGTCTCTGTTCGGAATATCGCATATTAAAAAGCCGTTGGTATTCAAAAGCTTCTTCAAAGCAGGTAAAAAAGTATTCGGATCGTCAATATGCTCTAAGACATGCCACATAACAATCGCATCATATTTCTGGTTTCCTGGAAATTCTGGTGCATCAATCTTCTCCTGATATATGGTTACATCCGGATAATGCGCTTTGACATAGGCAGCGCCGTCATCATTGATTTCCACCCCGTATTTATCGAGAAGTTTCGGCAGTCTTGCTAGGAATGCACCGCGACCACAGCCTATTTCCAATAGCTTGTTGCCCCCCTTCAGAAATTTTCTTAGTATCTTCAGACGGCGCCGATGCCCTAAGAAATCTACCCATCGCAAAACAACCCGCACTACAACGTTATTCGTCGCTGATGCCGGGGTATAATAGTCATCAAGATAATACTTCTCGTAATAGCCGGCATCGATAGCGATGTCTGTGAAAACAGCTTTACACTCCAAACATTCAATGACCGAAAAATTCTCGTTTCCCAAAAGATGGCGGCCATGAACGTTTTTTGAAGTAAACAGCTTGCGGATATCTGAAGAACTGCATATTTTGCACTTAGACTCGCTCATCGCAGTAAATTTTTATATCAGAGAATTCCTCTCAATTTTCTTTCTTCTCTCTACGTCTGGATTTTTTAAGTCTAAATGATTTCAACTTTGGGTATAGGAATGATAACTTTCCCGCCTTTTTTCCTATAACTCGCCAGCTTACGAAGTATTTCCTTTTTAAAGTTCCAAGGAAGCAGAAGCAGATAATCCGGCTGCTCCTCCGCTACCCTTTCCTGAGGGAAAACCTGTAAATGCGTTCTCGGTGCATAGAGCCCATGCTTGTATGGGATATTGTCTGTCAGATAATCGATGAGCTTGCCATCAATGCCACAGTAATTAAGAAGAATATTGCCTTTGGCCGGCGCTCCGAAGCCCACGACCTTCTTTTTTCTTTTCTTCAGGCCAATCAGAAGCTTATTGAGATCTCTTTTGATAATAAGCACTTTTTTTGCGAACGCATCAAGAGTCTTCTTTTCGTGAATTCCCAGTCTTTCCTCTTCCACCAACAAGCGTTTCAATCGAGCAGTTTGCGACGATTCTGCACCCTTTCTTTTCACGTAGATTATTACCGATCCGCCATGTACCGGGGTCCGCTCCACGTCAAAAAGCTCGAGATTGAAACGCTTGAACAGATGCGCCAACGGCTTCATCGAAAAATAACTCAGATGTTCATGATAGATAGTATCGAACTGCACGCCCTGAACCAAATCAACGAGATATGGAAATTCTGCCACAAAGATACCGTCATCTTTCAAAACAACATTCAGACCCTTCAGAACGTCATCAAGATCGTCTATATGAGCAAACACGTTGGTACCGATTACCAGAGAGGCTTGTCCTTTTTCCTTGACGATTTTATCGGCAATCTTCTTGCTGAAGAATGTATCCAGAGTCTCAATGCCCTCTTGATTCGCGATTTTTGCAAGATTTTTAGCAGGATCCACGCCCAAGACTTTTACACCGTATTTCTTAAACTTCTTTAAAAAAAGACCATCATTACTCCCCATCTCGACCACCAGCGAACGAGATGTCATTCCAAATCTCGCTATGAGTGACTGGGCCAGCTTATCAAAGTGATCAGCCATAGTCTTAGAGAATGTCGAGATGTAAACATAATTAGTATACATGAGAGACGGATTCACTACTTCCAACGTCTCAACCATACCGCACTTCGGACAGAAAACTACCGTCAAAGGAAATTTCAATTCAGGCTGGTCTAACTGATATGAAGTCAAAAAATTATTCACCATCGGCATATCACCCAATGAAAAAATTTTCTTCAAATCCGTTGATTTACAAGTTCTACAATGCTTCACTATCTTTACCGGCTGCTTTTTCATATGCAAACAGTTAGACTGATTAATTTTCTAAATTTCTCACTTTATCCAAAACAAAACGGACTCTCTTATTCCAATCCCACTCTCGTGAAACGAGCTCAAAAGCGTCGTGTTTAAGTATACTATATTTTTCTTCGTTATGCAACAATTGCAAAACCGCCTCAGCAATTTTCTGGTAATCTCCTATAGGAGATACCCCTAAGAGGCCTTGTGGGTAACAATATTCGAAACCCTCCTGATCAAAAGCAACCACTGGAAGCCCACATGCCATACCTTCGGCTGCCGCCATCCCGCCGGTTTCGTAAATAGCCGAATGGAGGAAGATCCGCGCAGATTTCAGAAGCGCGTACTTCTCCGCGCCATCTTTGAAGCCTACCAGCGTGACGTTTTGTTCCAAATGTTTTTCTTCGATAAAGGAGATGACCTGCTGCTCTTCTGAACCGTTGCCGATCATCAGCAATTGAGCATCCGGCATATTTTTTACAACCTCTTCCCATGCTTTGACGGCTACCAATGGACCTTTCTGGGGATGAAAACGAGCCATAAATACCGCGTGATACATTTTTTCCTGTGGGGCCGGAATACTGTTGATAAAATCGAGATCCACTCCCCCGTAAATCGATATGATTTTTTCTGCGGGAAATCCATCCTGAAGGAAAATTTTCCGATCAAGCTCATTGCAGGCAATCACCAAGTCAGCATTTTTTCTTATCAGCCAGTAGCCGAGTAATTGCGTCAGCCAGTATCCAATTCCCATAATTCTTCTCATAATGGAAGTAGCGTAGGGATTGACTTTCTGCCAGGGCTTTGGCGCAAAAAAGTAAAAGGCGGCAATCCATTTTGCCTGTGGCTTTCTCCATTTGAGAAATATGGCCGGGATGATATCGGGTAGGAAATCTGAAACCGAAAATATATAATCCACGCCTTCCGTTATGCCCTTTTGCCTTCTCACGGTACGGATACCCTTGGCAAGCCTTACGAGAGAATGATAGAAGACACCAAACAATGAATAGAGGTCTGTTTCGTCATTTTTATCCGTTTCAACAAATGTAACGCCTTTCACGTTCTCCTGCTCTAGACGCCTGATAGTGCCACGAGAACCGAATAAGAACGTCTCAAAATTCTCAGGAATTTTTTTTAGCAGCTCGAAATAAATCCGGCTCCCGCCGCTCATCCCCTGGCCGGTATCAAGATTCGCTATAAAGATTATTTTTTTCCGAGCAGGGCGAGGAACCGTATTTTCCATAATATTATTCTTCATTATTGTTTTCGTATATCGATATGCTTTCTTTTCGCCGACACCCTTTTCAGGAACGAGTACAGTCCGAAAAACATTCCGTGAAATCTGATGGGGATTGCCGATCGTACAGACACGCTGATCTTGTCAATCAGAGTTTTCTGAAAATCTTGCGCGACTGCCTTCGTGTCTTCAGTCAATTTTTCGTAGAAAAACTGATTGGGAAGCTCTATGCGATCCACCTTCCTGACTTTTCTTGACAGGAAGCAATTCACCAATCGATTCTTCGGATTGAAAAACAATCCTGTGTAATCTTTTTCCTGATCATACGCATGATACCTGTCATAAGTGCCACGAATCTCGACTATATATGATTCGACTATTTCGAAGCCATTGGCCAAGTAAAAATCATAGAAAAACGTCGGTGAAAATTGATAGAAACCGTGATTCAGGAAGTTCTGAGCAGGGATGAATTGGAGCACATAACCCCCGGTCTTGGTCATCTTCACGATATTTTCCATCACCGCCCTCACATCAAAGATATGCTCCAATGTTCCGCTATCTACGATGAGATTGAAAAAATCATGATATCTGCTCTCGACGGGGTACTGCAGGTCATGAATGATCTTGGGCCGATCGAAATCAAATTTGTCAATATCATAATACTCTTCCTCGGAGATCCCCAAGAATTCAAAAAAGGTTCTGGCATGAATGTAATTTTTCGCTTCTTTGTTGATGGTAGGAACATCGCCGCTCGTCGAAGAGAGGATTGTCCGAGGTTGGGACAACAGAATATCGTCTTCTTTCGCCCAGCGTCTGATATTCTCTGCGGTAGCATAAATATCCTGATTCCCAAAAGTCAGAATGGGACCAGAAAACTTATACTTTTTATTCTTCTTGAGGATGAATTGCAGGTTGGATGAGGTTAATCCCATAGTATTATGCTTGCTTATTGCTTAAATTATATTCAAAATGGATTTCCTTTATAACCTTGCTATTGATTCGATTCTTGTAATAATCAGTCATCTTCCCGAGAAGAGAGCTGGGAACCACTATACTGCCTAAAGAGAAAAACCAGAATCTTACATTCAAGATATTTGATATTTTATACTTCAGCAGATAGCCGATTTCTCGGAGGAGAAAGTACATGCCTGCATAGGATTTGATTTGAACCAAACCGACATAATTGGAAGCGATGATATTTTTTATGAAATACGCTTTCAAATTCTTGAATTCGTCCTCATACAGTATCTCATCTAACATTTCAATCCATCGTTTGGTCGGTGATATATTATACAGCGTACTCCCCTTCTGTCGTATCGTGCTTTCCCCTATCCTTATTGCTACCTGATGATTTTTCAAAAAAACCACCGGGTGTTTCTTGAAAACCTGAAGGAAGGGGTACCCATGCGCTATCCAGTCCTTATCCTCAGTAAAAAAGCTGTCTTCCAGATATTTCATTCGAAAAGCCAGACCAGACAACTGGCCCAAAATCTCATTATGCATAACATAATGCGCTGCCCTCGGAATATTGTGAATATCAATCACTTCATTTTCCTCAAGCGTCGGGGTCACTCGTATCGGAGTCCGTATCTGGTCTGTACGGTCTTGGAACCAAAAATATGGCCTCGTCACCGCTCCTATGTTTTTATCACTTGTGAAGGCCTCAGATGTCTCCTTTAGGGCATTTTTTGACAATATGTCATCCGCTCCCAAAAAGTAAAGGATATCGCCGGTACAATTTCCCCATCCAGCTATAAGGTTTTTAGCATATCCAAGATTAGCGTTGTTTTTAAAGTACTGTATCCTAAAATCAGCAAAAAACCGGACTACAGTTTCGGTATTATCTTGAGAATCATTATCCTGGATGATGATTTCAAAATCTTTGTATGATTGATTCAAAACACTTCTTATCGTATCACCGATAACATGTGCCATATTGTACGTCGGAATAACCACGCTTATTTTTAACGATTTTTGTTCGGATATCATATTCTTCTTAAGATAATTTCCCAATAATATTGCGGTGCAACTTTCGAATAATGTTCTATATTCATGACTGTAGACAATGCTTAATTTCGTTATCAATTATTTCTAAAGAAGTTTGCTTTGGAAGATACCCTATATCTCTGGCCTTCCTGTTTTTTGAGTAATACTGGTTTTTGATACTTATAGAAATTTGTTCTTTAGGGATCTTCATAATTGAATATTGTAATCCATATTTCTTTTTTAAAAATCTCAGTAGCGCGAACTTTGATACGGGCTTAACACTATAGATATCAAAAGCATTATTTATTTCTCCTTTTTTCATTATTAATTTCATCAGATCCCAGAGCTCGGCCGCGCCGATGTAATCCCGGATGATGTCATCCGAACTGGTTATCAAATTTTTCTGCTGCTGCAGAGCATAGACAATATCTCCCATAAGGTAACCTGAAGACAAATCAATAAAGCGGCTGAAAAAAGAAAAGATCCGTATATCTACGATATTGAAGTCTGACAAGGCTCTGTGTTTCGCTTCGGAATTTATTTTTGCGATAGCATAGAAATCGCTTGAGTCCAGGGCATTGGCGGCGATTGAAGATCGTGACGCCATTTTCGCCGGTTTCTCGATTTTATTTCCATACGCCGCCCCGCTGCTCAGATTTATATACAGCGTGTCTGGATGATTTTGCAAATACTTTAAGACCAAATTATCGAATTTTTCCGTAACTTGAAAAATATCGATTCCCGCTTCTTTTCTCTGTTTCGGATTGCCGATACCGATGCAGTTTATGATGACGTCATATCGGCCTGTAGAAAACTCTTGGAAAGATCGGGTCGTAAATACCGGATTTTTGTCAATGATCTGTAAAGAGCTCTGCAGCTTCCTCTGAGATCTGGCGAACAAAAAAAACTTATCTCCTTTTTGTCCAGATAAGCGATATACCAAGGACTTTCCAATATATCCCGTAGCACCCAGTATGGCTATATTTCTCATAGAATGTTCACTGTCTGTATTTCATTACTGCCGAATAGGAAGAAGCGATCATAATGCGGCTTCATTGCTGATCGGATCAATGATCATGCTTTCCTTCAATTCTTCTCGACTGAGTTTCGGGCTGATATCTTCGATAGGATTATTCACCTCCAATTTCGGATAGACTTCCGTTGTCCCGCGAATGACGACCTCTATGAAACATGGTCCGGGTTTTTCCGCTATTTCTCCATACGTTGCGAGATTTTTCTTATCGATCTTGTAATAGGGAAGGTGATAGGCTTTGGCTAAAGCCTTGAAGTTCGGAACCGCATAACCGCCCTTTTTCGTCGTCCCTACCTTTTTTTTATCAAAATAGAGATCCTGGAACTGAGTGATCATGCCAAGAGCATAATTATTCAGTACGACGACTTTGATAGGCAAATCATATTGGGAAATAAGCATCAAGGCTTGGACGGATATATGGAGACCGCCGTCACCGGTAATCACGATGATATTTTTTCTCTCCTCATCGCTGAAACTCGCCCCCACGGCAAACGGCACGGCGCAACCCATAGGTGCCAATCCGCCGCTGGTAAAGAACTTCTGACCAGCGCGTATCTGAAGCGTCTGGAAAGCGAACATCTGGTTCTGCCCGACATCCACGCAATATATCTGGTCTTCTTTGGCATATTTATCGATGAGCCACATGATTTCATAAGGAAGCCTGTTGGTACAGTTTTTCTCGACTTCCCTGGCTTGAGAATATTTTTCTTTGGTTTTTTTGATGTAGTTCTGCCACTCTTCTTGCGCTTCTTTCGCATCCTGGCGACTATTCATTTTTTCTAAGAACGTTTTTACGTCAGATCGTATCTTTATTCTGTGTTCAAGCCGATGATGCTCAATCTCATTCTTATCCAAATCAACGTGAACGATTTTTCCGCCTCGTAAAAAACTTTTCAATAACGTGCCGATCTGTCTCGTATCCATTCTCGAACCGAGCGCGAATAAGAGGTCAGCATTCGCCAGGGTGATGTTGGCACACCGATTCCCATAGGCACCGATAACACCCACGAATAAATCATCATTTTCCGGAAAACTTCCCTTGCCCATCAGTGATGCGACCACGGGAATATGGTTATTTTTTGCGAATTGCAAGAGCTCTTTTTCCGCTTTTCCCCGAATAATCCCGCCCCCGGCAAGTATGATAGGCCGCTTGCTCTGCTTGAGCAGGGTAATGATTTCCTGTAAAGCTTCCGGGGAAGTTTCTTCGATCTGCACCCCTTCTTTTTCCGGACTGAAACCCTCAAGTTTTTCAGGATCGATCTCCGCTCTTTGGATATTCATAGGAATATCGATGACTACCGGCCCCGGTCTTCCTTCCTTGGCCATATAAAAGGCCTTCTCAAGCTCATAGCGAATCTTCTGGGGATCGCTGACGATAGTGGCGTACTTGGTGATTGGCTGGACGATGCTTACGATATCCGTTTCCTGGAATCCCTGCTGCCTGATCGGCTTGTCATATTTGAATTCGTACGTGTTGACCTGGCCGGTAATAAAGACAGTCGGGATGGAATCGAAGTAGGCATCCGCTATTCCCGTCATGAGATTGGTCGCGCCGGGACCGCTCGTCGCCATGGCTACGCCTACTTTTCCGGAATTTTTCGCGTACCCTTCGGCTGCAAATGCCGCTGTCTGCTCATGATACACCTGGATATATTTGACAGTCGTCGTCTTACTCATAGAATCTACCAAATGAGTAATGGCTCCCCCGATGTAGCCGAAAACATGATCAGTCCCTTGCTGGCGAATAAAATCAACGATATAATCTGATGCTTTCATATTTTCAGTCTGAGTTGTCCCAAATAGTCTTCAAAAGATTTTTCTATCCAATCAATCATATCCTCCGTAATACCGGGGAATGTGCCGATCCAAAACGTGTCTGCCATAACCTTATCCGAATTCTTGAGATCCCCTATTTTCCGATATTCGACATCATAGTTCACAAAATATGGCTGGCGGGTGATATTGCCTGCAAAGAGCAGCCGAGTAGCGATTTTTCTTCCATTGAGATACTGTGAAAAATCTTCTCTTGTGAAAGGACTTCCGTCTCTTATGGTAATAAGGAAACCGAACCAGCTCGGATCCGACTTTTCTGTCGCTTCAACGAAAGAGAAATACTGGCTGAACTTTTCTAACTTCGTCCGCAAGGTCAGATAATTCTCTTTTCTTTTTTCGACAAAATGCGGTAACTTGTCCATCTGCGCCAATCCGCAAGCAGCTTGTATTTCCGTCATCTTCAGGTTATACCCGATATGCGAATAGGTGTATTTGTGATCATATCCCTTCGGCAGGTTTCCGAGCTGCCACCCGAAACGGACACCGCAGGTATTATCTTTTCCGGTCGGACACCAGCAGTCCCTTCCCCAATCCCTGAACGAGCGGATAACCTTGTTCAAGAGAGCGTTGTTAGTGAAAACAGCGCCTCCCTCCCCTGTCGTTATGTGATGCGCGGGATAGAAGCTCGACGTCGAAATATCACCGAAAGAACCTGTTTTCTTACCATCATATTCGCTCCCCAGCCCATCGCAGTTATCCTCGATGAACCAGAGGCTATGTTTCTTGCAGAAGTCCTTGATGACACCGAGATTGAATGGGTTCCCGAGCGTATGGGCTACCATGACTGCTCGTGTTTTCTCACTCAATGCCGCCTCCAACTGCGAGGTATCTATCGAGAGCGTCTCTAATTCCACGTCAACAAAGACCGGGATGCAGCCATTCTGGACAATCGGATTTATGGTCGTCGGAAAACCGGAAGCGACAGTAATAACCTCATCTCCCTTCTTTACCCTTTTCTCCCCGAGGAGAGTCGATGTCAGAGCTGAAAAAGCCACCAAGTTCGCCGAAGATCCAGAATTAACCGTGGTACAGAATTTTACTCCGATATATTCAGCCAATCTATCCTCGAATGCTTTGGTCATATGACCTTCTGTCCACCAGCCCTCGAGTACCGCCTCGGTCATACGCAGCAATTCTTGCTCATCAAAAATTTTCCCAGAAACAGGCACAGGAGATTCTCCTGGAATAAAGCTTTTTTTAGGAAATCTTTCCTGATAATCTCTGCGAATGATTTCTTCCAGCTCTTTTCTCATAATCGCGCCGCCTGATTCAAATATTAAAGCATCTTCCCATATGATAAATTTCATCTGCTGCCGATGGAGCGCGTCACCATGGGTATGATAACCTCAAGATGATGATCGACAATCAACTCCGGCAAATCATCCAAAGGAAACCATGAACAGAGTCCTGCCTCAGATTTTCTATTATACTCTACATCGCAGCGATAAACAACCTGCACCACATGACCACGAGCCTCATTGGTATTATTGTTTAAGCTGATAAATTGATAGGAGGATACCTTCATTCCAGCGCACTCCTCCTTGAGAATACGATCAAAAACGGCATCGAAATCTTCACCATATCTCAGGAGGGATCCGGGTATATGCCACTGTCCCGGATATGTTTCACTCTCATCTCGCTTCCTCAGGAGAATTTCATATTTTTCCTCTCCAGGATTATATCTTATAAATACAGCTTCGATCCCGATATTGACAATCAAGCGCGCCAAAGGTTCAAAAAAATCCTTTCCATACGGCTGATATTTCGGATCAATCTGCTTCAGAAGCTCTGCTGTCTTTTTTTTAAGATCTTCCTGAAAAGCAAGTAGCTGAGCTGTATCCATATGCTGAAAAATTACGCCTGAAAAAACTTCCTGATCTGCGCATCGGTAAACTCAATAGGATCCTCTGCTTTTTCGTAATAATTTTTATACCAGCTGAATGTAAAATCGATATTTTCTTCAAACTTTAATTTAGGAGACCAGCGCAAAAGAGATTTCGCCTTCGTGGTATCAAGCATGAGAATCCCTGCCTCATGTTTCGTCTTGTCTTCTTGGACTTCATATGTTCCCTTCCCCAGAAGCAGCGTAGCCCGCTTAACGAGCTCTTCGACATTCACGAAACTCTCGTGATCCGGCCCGAAATTCCAAGCATCAGAATACTCGAGTTTTCCGGCATACAGCCCAGAAGCCAGTTCAAGATATCCCGAAAGCGGTTCAAGAACATGCTCCCAAGGACGAATGGCTCGCGGACTTCTGATAATCACTCTCTCATCTTTTTCATATATTGATCGCACAATATCAGGAACCAGCCTGTATTCCGCCCAATCTCCTCCGCCGATCACATTCCCGGCGCGCGCAATAGACACGAGTGTCTGATGTTTTTTCCCAAAATCCTTCGGGTTGAAAAAAGATTGCATATATGATTGTGCGATAATATCAGCAGCAGCCTTGCTGGCGCTATATGGGTCATATCCCCCCAAAACATCATTTTCACGGTACGGATATGCCCATTCGAAGTTCTTATAGACCTTGTCCGTGGTAATAATGACCGCCGCCTTTACGAATCCGACCTCATGGATCGCCTGTAAAATATTCGCCGTACCAAGAGTATTGGTCGAATAAGTCGTCAAAGGATCATCATAGCTTGTCCGCACAATCGCCTGTGCCGCAAGATGAAAGATAATCTCTGGACATTCGTCGGCAACCACCTTTTTCAATGCATCAAAATCCCTTATATCGAGAAAGTGGTTCCTTATCCGCTGTTCTAAATTCAAAATAGAGAAAAGGTTCGGCTGAGTTCCCGGTGGAAGCGATACGCCGACAACGTCAGCGCCCCACTGCAGCAATACCGCTGTAAGCCAAGAACCCTTGAAGCCCGTATGCCCGGTTACAAGGACTTTTTTTCCTTTGAAAAAATTATTCATATTTTCAGCAATTAAGGCCATTCTCCCATATTTTCCACGGAGCTTTCTTGCTTTTCCATAATGCTTCGAGAGCATTCTTATCGTTCAGGCTATCCATCGGCTTCCAAAACCCGTCATGGAGATAGGCTTGCAATTGATCTTTTCGAGCTAATGTCTCAAGGGGAGTCTGCTCGAATACTGTTTCGTCATTTTTCAAATAGTCAAAAATTTCTGGTTCAAGGACAAAGAAGCCGCCATTAATCCTATTTTTATTATCTTTTTTTTCTCCAAAAATAGTGACTCCGCTTTCTTTATTCATTTTGAGAGTTCCGAATCTTCCCTCAGGAACTACCGCGGTAATGGTAGCTATTTTCTTGCTTTTCTTATGGGATCCGATAAGTTCCGTGATATTTATATCAGCAACGCCATCTCCATACGTAAGCATAAAAGTTTCATTCTCCGTATATTCCTGGATTCTTTTTATGCGTCCCCCCGTCATGGTATCCTCACCGGTATCTACCAGCGTCACTTTCCATTTTTCAGCCCAATTCTTACAGTACTGTATGCTATTTTTTTCCAAATCGAATGTCACGTCGCTATTATGCAGGTAATAATCATTAAACCATTCTTTTATAGAATATCCCTTATAGCCCAAACAGATGACAAAATCATTGAATCCATAATGCGAATATATCTTCATAATATGCCACAAAATGGGCCTTCCTCCGATTTCCACCATCGGCTTCGGTTTTGTAGAGGTCTCTTCACTCAAACGTGACCCCAGGCCTCCAGCCAATATAACTACTTTCATAAATTTATAACTTCTTCTTATAATATTTTAACCCGACTCACGATACCGTAGAAATACACGCCAAACCCAGGATTCTTTTCCGGTTTTCTTGTCCGTTTTATAGGATACCCTATCTCAACACAAACTTCAATCCGACGAGAAACCGGAGAAAAAACATGCCGAAAGTCAGAAGCGGATGAGCAAACATTTTTTTCCATTTCCTCTTTTCCACAAAAACGCCGAAAAAACGATAGTAGAGACCGAATTGTTTCTGCAGATCAGGATCATTTTTGCCCCATTTTGAAATATAATCATCAAACTTCTTGGCATAATACCCTTTTTTATTGAGATACTTGCCAAGTTCAAACTCCGATTCATTATGATAGATCGGAGTTCTCACCAAAACCGTTTTTCCGAGTTGGCGAAGCTTCTTGTCCAAATCCCAATCCTCTGGACCGGTCAAGTTCTCATCAAACCCCTTCGACTGCTGGAAGGCATTCTTCTGAATGAATCGAGCGCAATCGATGACGGTTGCATCATAGAAACTCCTTTCAAACCTTCTCACCTGGCTGAAAAATTTCTTTCCCATCACTATTTCCGAAACATAGAGAGCAACAATTCCAGAGTCTTTCCGTATCATCTCAACACAGTCCGAAACGACATCCTGGTGTAAAATCATGTCGGCGTCAAGGTACAGAAAGTATGCTCCTTTCGATTTTTCCACACCAAAATTCCTTTGAGCCGATCGCTCAGGCCCTTTGGTAAAAAATTGCACGCTCAGTGGGCTCGATTTTTCTTGAAACGCTTGCACAAGCGCGAGAGTTGCATCAGTAGAATTATTATCTACTACGATAACCTCCATGCTATCAAGCGGGTACCGTTGTCGTTGTATCGATTGCAAACAATTCTCGATGTTTTTTTCCTCGTTCTTCGTCGTGATGACAATAGAAACAAACATACCATTCATCAGCATTAACTACTTATTTTTGAGCAGGTGTTCCCTTATAGTGTCCTGGTGTCACAACGGCTTTCATCTCGTAGTGGTGAAAAGTACGATACGCAATAGAGTAACTCCGTACAGTCATGCCGCGATTAACATTAACATCAATCAATAAATGAAAAAAGGCTCCTAGGGATAGCGCCAAAACGGCTACCTTGAGCTTGATATTGCTTTTTATGAGCCAAGCGACTGCTAGGAGTAGTATAACGTATTCCCAGCCGTGAAACAAGACGTAGATTTTGTCATTTTTGGCGAATTGCTCCCCGTGAATAAAGGACAGCATATCGAAATGAGGGCCGAAAGCGATATAATAATCGATGAGATGATCCAAATCGATCAAAACTGCGCCCAAAATAGCGGCTCCGAAAGAAATAAGCGGGCGACGCCAAAATCGCCAGACGATATATCCGACGAAAAAAGCGGTCAAAACATGAAAAAGTAGATGCAGAACTAAATTCATGTTTTTTGATGGAACTGAAATTTCTCTACATCACCCTTCGTAAGCAATTTTGTTTCATCCGCGTTTTTTATGAGACCAAAACTTGGTTTATGCGAAAATCCGATATACTCGACCTTTTTTCCAAGTGAACGAACTTTTTCTATTGCTGGAATCAGATCCGTATCCGATGACACAAGTATCGCTGTATCGTAAAGATTTTCATATGCTCCGACAAGAAAATCAACGGCCATTTTCACATCGACGCCTTTTTCATGAAAAGTACCGTCATTATGCATAATATATCCGCGCTCAATATGAAAACCTTGCTGTTTTGATGAGAGATGATTAAAAAGTCTGAGCTGATTTTTCCTAAGTTCTTGACCCTTCTTATCATTCTCTTTCGCTCTTACTACTCCAATATAGTATGTCTTGGCAACAAGATTGCGCTCCATGGCAAGCCACTGAGAAAATTCTCCATATCCAAAATATATCAAATTCCTGATACCTAAGTCTCTTAACTTATAATGCAGATTGCTTCCATCAATAAAAACTGCGACTCGCTGTTGTTTTTCTGACTCTTTTGCTTCCATATTTTTGACAACTAAAAACCCGCCGTGCCCCGTGAGGAGTCAGAGCGGGTGGTTTTAGGTACTATCAATATACTCAAAAAAGAGATTTCTGTCAATAACAGGCTTTTAGGCTTAGATAAAGCTTTTTTCATACAAACGATTAGCGATTGACGGTGCTGTCTTCAAGACGGACCTTGTCTTTTTCCTTATCAACCGTTGTTTTCGACTCCACGAAGTGACCGGTCAGTTTGGCCAAGGCGTTCTTCCAGAAAGCCTTGGAACCAAAACCTACCTTGGTCTGGTTCGGATCGAAGTCCAAGAGGTGTCCGATCAGTTTCTTGCCAGCCGAGTAGAAGAACTTGATATCATCGAAGCTCCGGATGCTGATAATCTTGCGGAAAATAAACTGGGGGGAAAGGAACGCCGAGTACAGATCCTGAGTCAGGCTGAAAAGCTGTTCCTGGGTGATGGGGATCTTCATGACCGAACCGCGCATATCGTAATCATCGTAGTCTTCGGTAAGAAGCAGCCCTTTCTCTTTGCACTCTTTCCAGAGCGGCGTCCCGGGATACGGCACGACGATAGTGGCCTGCATCGTGCTGAAGTAGCCCTTCTTGAAACAATACTTCGCTACGGCGATAGTGCGTTTCGAATCTTCATAGTCTTCCCAAGGGTACCCGAGCATGATGGTCGCGTGCGGCTCCAGGCCGGCTTTGGATGCCATGCGCGATCCATTGATCGTGTCTGCCTCCTTGGTACCCTTATCGAGCTTATCGAGCGTCTTCTGATTCCCTGACTCCATACCGTAGAGGATGAAGCGGAAGCCCGCCTTGGCCATCAGGTTATAATATTCCTGATTCAAGGCGTTGAAACGCATATTGCAGCCATATATCACTTTTTTGTTGTACCCGCTCTCAATCAGCAGTTCACAGAATTTCTTCAGCTTTGGCCCGATAAAAAGCGTGCCGGCATCATCGAAAATCTCCCGAATGCCGTATTTATCCACCACGTGCTTCACCTCGGCGAACAGCCGTTCCGGCGAGAAACTGCGATAGGTGCCGATCGGGTTGATGGTATGGTCCCAGACGCAGAACGTACAGCGGTTCCACCAGCAATCGCGGCCGCTGTACATATACGTTCCGGGAGTATATTTGTAGTTGCCATTTTCGTAGGCATAGAGTTCCCAGCGCGTCAGATCGCGATCAACGAACGGCAAAATATCCAGATTGTGACGCACCCAATCCGCGCCGGATGAATACACTTTTTCTCCTCCAGGCAGCACGGATGTTTCCTTCGGAACAGCCTTGATTTCCGTGTTGCCTTCGCGCCAGTAGACACCGCCCTCGAGCTCTTCTCCCCTGTGGATATGATTGAGCAGATTGGCGACGAGAAAATCATAATCCCCGCCGCGGAGAATATAGTCCACCGAGCTCTTCTCGAACTGCTCGAGCGGTATAAATGTCACGTGATCGCCAACCCAGATAAGCTTCAGATAGGGCAATTTTTCCTTGAGATCATTAATCTGCTTCCAGTGGGTCTTGATGATCGGCGACTTGGATTCTACCATCAGATACTGCGCCCCGGTAGCACGCAGCTCATCCACCCACTGATCGTATTCCTTGTGTTCTGAAATACCGTCCATCCAGTACACCTTGTACCCGTGCTCCTGAAGGTTGGATGCGGCATACGCAGGGACCATCGGATAAATATACGTCGGGGCGTTGAAATACTGGAATTGGCGGTTCTGGCTCAAAAGCGCCACTCCCTTGTCTGATTTGATAGGAGGATAACCGACGACGATGGTCACTTCTTTTTCAAGCGGCTTCATACTTGTTTTTTAATTCAGAGCTTATAATTTCATTTGAGATGATTGAGGTTAGACATTGGGATAAAGCTTCTTCCCATCCTGATAGATTTCTATAGCCACTACCGGACATGATTGCGCGGCACCGATTATTTTTTCCAATTCATCCCACTGGCCATCCTTGATAATGGCGATATTCTTCTCATCAAGATCGAAAGTGGATGGGCTATACACGATGCATGTAGCGGCGCCGATGCATTTTTCCCGCAGAATCCGTATCTCGATATCGTCTTTTTTCACCACCTGCACATTTTCTGTCTGTTCCATAGATCTTTTATTTCTTCACGCCCGATAGCACGAAAAAGAATTTAAATTACTTATTCAGGATACTATAAAAATGACTATTCGTCCAAAGCGGCATCCAGACAGACTTGGGGCCATGGAAAGACGCTCAGCGCAGCTTGCTCTTGAGCTGCCGCACGAAGAAAAACCCTTTCAGAAAGCTGAATCCGTAGGCGAGATGAGTAAAGAAAATGTAATACAGAGCATGGCCTATGATAGCAATACTCCTCTCATAGCGATAGATATCCACTGCGGATTTCAGAAGCGCCGCTCCGTAAAGGACCCACAAAGCCAGATACCAGACAAAAAGCTCCCGATCAAGAAGAACCGCTACTGTTCCTATGCTGACAAACAAGAAAAAGGACGATGGAACGAAATACTTCCACCGAAGCGATGTTTCCGGGTATTTCTTGGCAAAGAATCCACGATGCAATCCGTATCCGCTCACCTGCTTCATATGCCTCCACAAGCCTTCACGCCGATGATGATATACGATGAGAGCGGGATCATAGAGGATCTTTCCCTTGAGTCTCTTGATGATATCGAGACATAATTTCGTATCTTCGCCTGGCCAGAATTCGCAATCGAAGCCGCCCAGAATTGCGAATGCCTCCTTGCGGATGGAAAGATTGACGCTCGGCCAGTCATCGACCAATCGCTTTTCCCCTACCGGCACATAGCGCTCCGGCGAGCCGCCAGAAAGCGAACTCAGGAACACCGCGCCGGATACCTTCTGCCAGAAAGTATCATGTTTCGGAGTGATAGCGGGACCGCCAACCGCCGTGATGCTCGGATCTTGGAAGTTTTCATCCAATCGATCCAAGAAATCCTCCTCCGGATACGCATCATCATCGACGAAAATGATGATCTTCCCGAGCGCGTCACGAATCGCGAGCGTCCGCTTCATCGCCGGACCGCCTGGACCGCTCGCGATCTGTCTCGTCTTGGACCACGATTCATCCGTCGCTTCGTCAGGATAGATGATGATCTCGTAATCATCCCGATCGATTTTCAGGATATTCGGCACTGCCTCACGGATATAGTCATTGATCGCCTTTACCGGGATGATGAAACTGTACTTGATCATAAAAACTACACGATTGATAGCTTGTGCTTGAAATAATCAATGGTTTTTTCCAGTCCTTTTTCGAGCTGCATCGTCGGTTCCCAGCCAAGCTTCTCCTTGGCCAAAGAGATGTCTGGCTGGCGCTGCCTCGGGTCATCCTGCGGCAGATCCTTGTAGACGATCTTACTCTCGCTTTCCGGAATCATCGCGAGCACTTTCTCCGCCAGTTCCTTGATAGTGAACTCTACCGGATTGCCCAAGTTTACCGGCCCCGTAAATCCTTTGTCGTTATTCATCATACGGATCATCCCTTCCACCAGATCATCGATATACTGGAAACTGCGGGATTGCGAACCGTCGCCGTAGATCGTGATATCTTCGTTTTTCAAGGCCTGCACGATGAAGTTGGAGACCACGCGACCATCATGCGGATGCATATTCGGACCATAGGTGTTGAAAATTCGCACGACTCGTATCGGAAGTTTATGCTGACGGTAATAGTCAAAAAAGAGCGTTTCCGCACAACGTTTGCCTTCGTCATAACAGGATCTGATACCAACAGGATTCACTCTCCCCCAATAGCTCTCCGGTTGCGGATGCACTTCCGGATCACCATATACTTCACTGGTCGAAGCCTGAAGAATTTTCGCTTTCGTCCGTTTGGCAAGCCCGAGCATATTGATCGCTCCGTGTACCGATGTCTTGGTCGTCTGTACGGGATCAAACTGATAGTGAATGGGTGATGCGGGACAGGCAAGGTTGTAAATCTGATCCACCTCCACATAGAGAGGAAACGTGACATCGTGACGCAAGAATTCAAAACGCTGGTTTCCAAAAAACGGGAGAATGTTGTCCTTGTTCCCGGTGAAGAAATTATCGACACACAACACTTCGTTCCCCTCTTTCAAAAGTCGTTCACATAAATGCGATCCGATAAATCCCGCTCCGCCCGTTACCAAGATTTTTTTAGACATACTGTAAATTTTTTAATCTTTCTTAATGTTCACCCTGTTAAATTGCTTCGCATCACCTTCGGTGGATTTAACGGGGTGAACCTCCTCCCGCACGATGTACAATGGACGATTGATGACTCCGCTACGGATGCGGGCGATCGCATCATAAGCCTCATTGTAGCTCATTTGCTGACGAGATACCAATTTATCCCATATCTGAGCCGATATTCACCATATTTTTTATCTCTTGACAGGATGGTTTTTCTCTGATACACTGTAAATACAATGGCATCCCGAAAGGGAAGCTCCGAGGCTCCGCTTTCGCGGAGCCGTTTTTTTTATTTCTCTCCCCTTATGAAATTCCTCGTGAAATCCGCTATGACCAAAAAAATCTGATTTTCAATCTTTCCGATACGCCGCAAAAATCTCTTTGAACTGACAACGCGAATCTGGAGTACGAGAGCGGAATAGGATTTACTATTATACTGATAACCCAGATAATAAGGATGATCCTTGGTTTTTGTGCTCAAGGGAACAACCAACGCCAAATAGCGATTGATTTTCTTGAGTACGAGCACGGGTCTTTCGTAATTATGATTTTTCCCATCTTGCTCGAATCCGATATTCACCCCGAGCGCACACCACCAAATTTCTTTGTCACGAAAATAAACGATCTTCTCATCCGGAGTACTATGCAGTATTTCTTTCTTCTTGCACCACCCTTGGAAATCTTTTTTCATAATTTTGTCATTCTTTGTTTCCCCTGATGTTCACCTTCTCCCGCACGATGTAGAGCGGACGGTTGATGACTTCGTTGTGGATGCGGGCGATGTAGAGGGCGATGAAGCCGAGCGAGACGAGCACGATGCCGATCAAGAACATATTGCTCACGCCGAGGATGGCGATCGGAGTGAACATATCCGGATCGATGAACCAGCGGGTGACGAGCATCGCCGCAAGCAGCAGCCCGCTCACCGCCATAATGAAAACGCCTACATACCCCGCCAGACGGAGCGGGAGAAGCGAGAAAGACGTGAAGCTGTTGAGCGCGAGCCGGAACAGCTTGTTGTACGAGTAGTTCGCGTTGCCGTGGATGCGATCCGGCGCGACAAATTCCACTTTCTCCCGCTTGTATCCCATCCAGTCGATCATCCCGCGGAACATCCGCTCCCGCTCGGGAAACTTGCGGAACACTTCGATCACCTTCCTGTCCATCAGGCGGAAATCAGTCGTTCCGGATTCCGTTTTGACCTCGGATACCTTGTTGAACACCCAATAAAAAAGCTTGGAGGAAAGTTTTTTGAACCATCCGGCTCCTTTGTTCTCCTTGCGCACGGTATAGACAACCTCGGCACCATTTTCCCAGAGTTCGAGGAATCTCGGGATAAGCTCCGGCGGATGCTGAAGATCCGCATCCATCGTGACGACCGCATCGCCCTGCGCCACGTGACACCCGGCCGATGTCGCCGGCTCTTTGCCGAAATTCCTCGAGAAATCCAAGCCCTTGACCCGGTTATCCTCACGCGAGAGCCTGAGAATCTCGAGCAGGCTGTTATCGGTGCTGCCGTCGTTGACAAAAATGACTTCAAAAATATATTCCGGATGCGCCTCAAATATCTTCTTCACCTCATCAAAAACAAGAGGGATGTTTTTTTCCTCATTGAAAACCGGGATGACGACGGAAATTGATTTTGTCATACACTAAAACAATCTCTAATTTCTAACATCTGATTTCTAAATAATTTCAATTTTATAATTTCCAAAACAGCCAAATCACCTCTCATTTGACACTGTTATTCTACACTTTTTCCAGATAAACACAAAGCCGGAAAGAAGCGCTACCGCCTGCGTGCCGATAACGATCCCGATAATCGAAGCGAGGCTCGTCCCCCAGAAGAAGAGTCCTATGGACTCGATAATCACTATCCCCAAAAGCCACTGCGCCGCACGGATACTATGCATAGAGAGCAGCTGCTGCAGCATCAGGTTGACAACGGCGTACAGCCCGGCTGCCAGCCCGAACCAGCCGAGATATGGCGCGACCGAGAGATACTTGTCGCCGAAGAAAATGCCCATCACGAAGTTCGGAGCGAGAAAATAGACGATGACAGCGACAGCAGCCGCGAGAACCGTAAGCCCGAACGCCATCCAAAAAACCGAAAAATTCCGCGGCTGCGATTTGTTTTTCTCCACCGACTCCGACGACATCGCGAACAAAACCGCTGCCATCACGCCCGTCACGAAAAAAATCACTTTGGCCACCACGGCGAGCGCCCCGTACGCCCCGGCCAACTCGGGATCCAGAGAATGCTTGGCAAGGACTATATCCACATTGCCGAGCACGACGAGTCCGAGCGTGCCTATGAAAGCCGTCGCGACATAGCCGCGGACGGATGAGAAATCGAACGGTTCTTTCGCTTTTTCCGATGACGCGACAGGAATATCTTTCTGGCCGTGCGTCAAAAACCGCAACCCTCTCACCGAGATGAAATACCCGATAATGCCTGCCACTGCCAGGCCGAATATGATGCCATCCAGTCCGAAGCCGAACCATGCCAAAACGACTCCGAGCAGCAATTTGGCGGCGGATCCGATGATACCGGCCCTATTGACCGTTCCGAACCGCTGCCATCCTGACAAGATACCGATGCTTGCCGATGTGAAAAATGTCAGTGCCGCCAGCACCCACAGGAGCGAGACGGCCAACACATCGTCGATCTTGAGAAATGACTGTACGAAAGGGGTCAGGAGAAATCCCCCCGCCACGAGCGGCCAGCCGTACTTGATGATCCGCCTGTTGAGATAAGAGAAGAGATCGCGACCGAAAGCGTAATCTTGCCGCGCTTTGGCTATCGCGCCGTATTTGGTGGCTACCATACCGAGCGCGGCTGCCGGCACCGAGACGATAGCGAGCAATGCGATGAGCGATTGGGCGGCGCCGTACGTCTCGGCGTCCACGATGCGGCCCAGAGAAAAATGGAAAGCGTAGTTGAACACATTTCCCACCATCGATCCCGCAAAAAGAATGATGCTATTCCTTACAAAAATACTTCCCTGAAGCAGCGTAATGATTCGTTTCATAAACAACACAAACCCACTGACTCCGTGCGTTTTTTCATACCGGAAATTAAGCCTCGCGTCGCTGTATCACCCAGTGTACGAGCATATGGATGGCCGAGAGGACGAGCGCGCCGAGCACCGCGATCCAGAAGCCATGGACTTCGAAGCCCTTGATCACGCCGCCGAGCAGCCAGAGGAGGAAACCGTTTATGATGAACGTGAAGATGCCGAGGGTCAAGAGGTTGAGCGGGAGCGTGAGCACGAGAAGAATAGGCTTGATGGTGATATTCACCAGCCCCCAGAGGAGCGCCAGGACGAGCGCAGTACCGAAGCCCTGCACCGTGATGCCCGTCACGATGTACGGAAGCGCGAGAAACGCCAGCGCGCTGATAAGCCATTTCAACAAGATCATAAGGTTTGTAGTTAGAAAGTTTATAAAGTTCTTGAAGTGAGAAGGTTGGGAAAGTGCGAAACTAAGAACTACATGCCAAGTTTCTTGATAAAACCGGAAAGCATTCTGGAAATCTCCAATGAAAGTCCCGACATATCAGAATACCCCTTACTATCAATATACTCCAATTTACGAGCTAAATAAAGCATGGAGCGTACTTCACCACAAGACCCTTTCGATATATACAAAAACTTCCGGAACTCCTTATTCCCTTTTCTCTCAAATCCCTCTGCTATATTGTTCATAACGGAAACGGCGGCCCGCTGGATCTGATCGCGAAAAGAATAGTCCTTACTAGACCGAAAAGCGGCATAAACGCGCACAGAGAGCTCCTCTGCCTTTTGCCACGCGATAATATCTTCAAATCTTTCTATCGTAGCCATCATTACCACATCTTAACTTTTGACTTTATAAACTTTCCACTTTACGAACTCATTTGTGACCGTTGTTTTTGCGGCGTTTGATCAGGGCGCCGGCGGTTTTCAGGCAGATCAGGATATCCAGCCACAGCGACCAGTTTTCGATGTAGAAGACGTCCAGATGGTATTCATCCTCGAAGGCGAGGTCGGAACGTCCGGAGATCTGCGCCATACCGGTCACGCCCGGCTTGATCGTCAGCAGGCGGCGATGGTATTCGGAATAGCGATCCACTTCGCGTTTCTGGTGCGGACGGGGACCGACGAGGCTCATATCGCCTTTCAGGACATTGAAAAACTGCGGGAATTCGTCGAGGGAATAACGTTCGATGATGGCGCCTATCTTCAGCCGGCGCGGATCGTCCTTGATCTTGTACAGCACGCCGCCCTGGCGGATGTTCTGTTTCGCGATCAGGTCTTTCTCGAATGCGATCGCTTCCTGCATATCCGGGTTCTCGTTCGTGATGCAGTGCTTCCACCGCATATAGCGGAATTTGTACACGAAGAACCTGTTGCCGTTCTCGCCGATGCGCTCGTTCTTGTAGATGATCGGCCCGTCCGGATCCTCGAGCTTGATCAGGATGGCGATGACGAGCATCAGCGGCGAAAACAATACCGTCAGGACGGAACCCGCCACGAGGTCATATGACCGCTTCAGCACTCTGCCCCACCCGTCGAGCGGCGTGTGCTGGAACTCGATGATCGGCTCGCCGCCCCAGATCTGCATCGTGAAACGCGACGTCTGCAGCGTCGTGGGAAAATACCGGTACGTGATATTGTTGATCTGACAGAAGTCGAAGAGCTTGCCCTGCTCGTCGTCGGTGAGCGACGGATCGCCGATGATGATCTCGTCGATGCCCTTCTCCTGCCTGATGTTCTTGATGTGCATTATGCTCGCGTCATCGATCTGATCCACGACGCGGTATCCGAGCGCCTTGTTCCTGACGAGCTTGCTGCGCAGCTTCTGCATCCGGACGTTGTCGCCGATCAAGAGCACGCGATGCACGCCCGTCCCCCGGTGCACGAGGAGCCATTTCTGGACGCGCTGGATGGCATAGCGCGCCGCGACGACGTAAAACACCGCGAGCGCCCATCCGACGAGAATGACGAAACGCGAAGAGAACCACTCGCGATTGAGGAACACCGCGATGATGAGGATGATCAGCCCGAACGTGATCGCCTTCATCACGCCATAGGCTTCCTGCCAGAAACGACGTGTCGCACGCATGGAATACAATCCCTCTATCGCGAGAATCAGGATGAAGAACGGCGCGACGACAAGCGCGAAATTGAGATAGTCTTCGAATGACAGATTGAATACCTTGGAAACATACGCCTGAAATGCCGGGAGGCCGCGCAAAAAATATGCCGTCGCCGCCGCGAGCAGGATCATCATGAAATCGACCGGGACCTGGATGGTGCTGAAGAATATTTCTGAACGTTTCATATCTACTAGCTTTTTAGCTTGTGAGCTTCTTAGCTTCTGAATATAGCAGAAAAATTTCTTCAAAATATTTCCAATGCTTTTCCAGAACAGATCTATAAGCCGGATTCTGTCCCTGTCTTGCGACAGGCGACCATCATTTCTCTTGCCCTGATGTTGCCATCAGAATCCTTGCGGTTCTCCCCGGTTGCCCGGGGCACGACCTTGCACTCAAGTAAGGATTTAGCCGTTTCACCCGCGTAAAGAGCTTGCGCTCCACGCGGCTACGTCCCCTATCGCTAGGGAACGCCTATGTTTCTTTCGTCACATAGCGTCTCTGCTCGCACCTCGCGCCTTCCGCCGGCTGGCGGAGGCGTATGGGAATTACCCATTACCTGTACCACCGCTCTGCGGTGGAATTTCCAATTTCCAGTTCACAATTTACAATCAAATCTCAATGCATCAATGATCAAACGGATTCTTTTGAAAATTGAGTCATTGAAAATTCAATGAAAATTGAACATTGGTTATTGAACATTTCCATCGCAAGGCGATGGCTGAGTGTCCGGACTTTCCTCGCTCCCAGCACCTCACTTGCACCACAACAGACTGCTTTCTGTTATGAAAAATAGAGAATAATACAACAAAATATTCTCTCTATTGTCTTTCTTTGCTCTTACGCCAGAGGCGTACGCGCAAGTGAGGTGCTGGGTCACGCGATGATCCGATCTGTTCTGGAAAAGAACGGGAAATCCGTCTCTCTGGAGACAACCTATTATAGCATAAAAAAACGATCCTGGCAATCCAGAAATGCTATTTATCCCTCAACCGAGCCCCGAATCGCTCTGCGGCTGATGCGACGATGCGGCCGAAGGTGCTGTCCATCTCTTCGCCCGAGAGCGTACGATCATCCGCGCCGAAAGAGAGATGGAACGCGAGGCTTTTTTCCCCGTCCTGCTCATAGATGTCGAAAAGCTCATATCTTCTGAGCAGCGGCGTCCCTGCCTCGCGAAGCAACGCTTCCGCCTCCGCGACGGTCACGCTCCGCCGGCTGGCGGACGGGAAAGTGAGCGATATATCGCGCAAAGCGTATGGGAATTTCTGGAGCGGTACATACGAGATATCCTCTTTGCGGGACTGCTGCAGCGCGTCTGTCAAAAATCCCGCCATCGCTACTCTCGGCTCGAGACCGAATGCCTTCAACACCTTGGGATGGAATTCTCCGATCACGCCGATAAAACTCCCTCTGTAAGCGATGCAGGCGCTCCGGGTGGGATGAAGCATAGCCATCGTCAGAATTTCCGGAAATGTTTCCGGGAGCTCGAATGTGATAGCGGACGTATCGATATGCAAGGCTTCGAACATCGCCGCCACTTTTCCTTTCATAGCGAAGAATGCTTCCCCCTTCTCGCTTTTCTGCGGCAACACCGTCATCAGAAGTAGCGCGGACACTTCTGCCGGCGCCTGCATCTTTGGATTCCTGGCATAGGCTCTCCCCCATTCAAAACAGTCGAAACGATCGAAGTGGCGGAGATTCTCACGGGTCTTGCGCAACAGAAGCGGCACCGGGCTCATACGCAGGTACTTCTGTTCCGGACTGAGCGGGTTTTCCAACTCGAGATGATGATCGAGCGGAAGCAATGCGCCACGCAGATCTTTTTCTCCGTAGAAAGAATACGTCATCAGCTCGTCGAAGCCGGCGTGCGCGAGATACTCTTTCGCTTCGCGTTCGAAACGCTTGGCCGGATTTTGCGCAGCCGGCGCGAGCGGCGCGAGCGGCGCCTGCGCCGGTATCTGGCCATAGCTGTAGAGACGGCCGATCTCTTCGATCAGGTTCCATTCGTCGCGGAGATCGGGACGTCTGGTCGGGACAGTGACGGTAAACGCCTTTTTCTTCGCGTCCTTCTTCACCGCGAGACCGAGCAGCATGAGATACCACTGTGCCTCGGATGGCGGGATGTCTTTTCCGAGAACGCCGGAAATGAGCGCGAGCGGCAGCCTGATTCTCCATGGTCTTTGCACGCGCGGATACACATCCCTCATTCCGACGCATACTCCTCCCGCAAGCGAAACGATCAGGGAACAGGCTTCGTTCACGGTTTCTCCCGGGAGATTCGGATCGAGGCCGCGCTCGAAACGGTAGCTCGCGTCCGTCGGGAGATTGTGACGTCCCTTCATACGGCGGACAGTCGGGCCATCGAAGTTCGCGATTTCGAAAAAAATGTTCTTCGTCTCCTTGGTCACCGCGGCATACGCTCCGCCCATCACTCCGGCGAGCGCAAGTACCCGTGCATCATCGGCTATCACGATATCTTCCGCGGAAAGTGTCTTCGTTTCTCCGGTCAGGAGCGTGAGTGATTCACCCGCTACCGCGCGCCGGACAACGACCGCACCAGTTATCTTGTCGGCATCGAAGGCATGCATCGGCTGGCCGAAGAGGAGCATCAGATAGTTCGTGCTGTCGACGATATTGTTCACCGGCCGCATACCGGAGAGCATCAGTTTCGCTTTCAGCCAGAGCGGCGATTCGTGCACGGAAATATTCCCGAAACGTATACCGATATAGCGCGCGCAACCAGCCTGATACTTGATGGATACCCGTGGGGCACGCCGGGTGGAAATCGGCACGATACGCTTGCCTCTCCCCACGAAACGAGGGATGTGTCCGTCGAGCGCGGCTATCTCGCGCGCCATCCCGCGGTAGGCGAGCGCATCCGCACCGCGATCCGGCAGGATCTTCACCTCGATGATACTGTCATCGAGTCCGAAATATCCCGCGAACGATACGCCGACGGGCGTGTCTTCCGGAAGTACCAGGATACCGGTATGCTCATCGCCGAGACCGAGCTCCCGAGCCGAGCAGACCATCCCCCGCGATTCGACGCCGCGCAGTTCGGCAACTTTTATTTCAATCCCTCCGGGCCCGCCTGCCGGCGAGGCAGGCAATTTCACACCGGGCAGAGCTACGGCCACTTTCTGTCCGAGAGCGATATTGGGCGCGCCACAGACGATCTGGCGGATATCATTCTTTTTCACTTCGACTTCGGCCACGCGCAATTTGTCCGCGTTCGGATGCTGCTTGAGACTTATTACCTTGCCCACCACAATACCATCAAGCCCATGCGGGAATTTCTCGATTCCCTCCACCTCGAACGAGTGCGTCATCAACATCTCCGCCAGTTGCTGGGGTGACTTTTTGGTTCCCGACAATTCTTTGAGCCAATGGTAAGAATATTTCATATACGAGGAGAAATTGTGGGGACATTACGATACTTGAAATAAATAATCACGACGGCAAAGGCGGCGAATAGCTTGATACTGTTACCGATAATGAGCGGGATATTGTGAATAATGATCCCGTACGCCAACCACATACCACCTACCACCAGAATGGAAAGGAATGTCCACAAAGAAACGTCCTGCACGCTTTTTTGCCGTATACTTTTCACTGCCTGAAACAACGGGTTGAATTCCAGAAGGGTCGAGGCAACAAGCATATATTCCAATGGTGTCAGTTGCATAGGATTAAAATTGCCTTATAAACCTGAGATCGCCCGACATGAATAATCTGATATCGGAAATCCTGTACTTCATCATGGCAATACGCGTCAAACCAAAGCCCCACGCAAAGCCCTGATATTTCCCGCGAGGATAGCCGGCCGCCTCAAACACCTTCTGATTCACCATACCGGCGCCGCCAAGTTCGAGCCAGCCGGACTGCTTGCACACCGGGCAGCCCTTGGCACCACACAGTATGCAACTGATATCGAACTCGAACGACGGTTCGGTGAACGGGAAAAAGCTCGGGCGCAAACGAATACTGACTTTTCCCCCAAACAGCTGGGTAAAAAAGGTTTCAGCCACATACTTGAAATTCGCCACGTTCACATTCTCGTCCACCATCAGGCATTCGAACTGGTGGAAGGTGTGCTCATGCGAAGCGTCGGTCGCCTCATTGCGGAAGATCCTTCCAGGAATGATGATGCGGAGCGGCGGCTCGTGCGTCTCCATATAACGCACCTGTACCGGAGACGTGTGCGTGCGCATGAGCAGATGCTCTTGTTGCTTCTTGCCACTTTTCAACCCGCCTGCTCCGCCAGCTGGCGGATTCGGCGAGGCAAGCCAGAACGTATCCTGCATATCGCGGGCCGGATGATCAGCTGGGACATTGAGCGCGTCGAAGTTGTACCATTCACTCTCCACTTCCGGTCCGTCGGCGATCGCGAATCCCATCGAAGCGAAAATGTCTTCGATCTCGTGCTCGATCCGGGTGATCGGATGCAGATGCCCGCGAGAAACCGGCACACCGGGAGCCGTCACATCGATGCGTTCTCCTTCCCAATCGATGCCCTGTTCGAGCAATGCCGTTTTTTTCACTTCGAGCGCCTGCAGAAGCGATTGTTTCGCGGCATTGCCGAGCGGACCGACGACGCGTTTGTCTTCCGGCGACAGGTCTTTCAAGCCCTTGAGGATATCTCCGAGCTCGCTCTTGCGGCCGAGATATCGCACCTCCCACGCGTCAAGCTCCGCTCGCGTTGTGGCGGTTTGCAGAGCCGCCTCCCCTGCTTTTCGAATATCGATGATTTTCTCTGACAGCATAGAAATTCTCATTTCAGTAATGGCTTCACCCAGCACCTTCCAAGATGATTCTCGATCTGCAACAGCAATGAGTTGACTTTCAAGTTCTCTCCGACAGGATCCAACCATCATTTTCGTCGGAGGTGCTGGGTTCATTGTAACGAAAATACACTCTATGGTCAAAGCCCCGCACCAATTCCTTGGAGAATTTCTACTTACGGTAAGATAACAGATGTATCCGCCTATCGGCTCATACTATGCCTCTCCTCAAATCTTTTACAAAAATTGGTGCGGGGCAAGCTCCACCGCACCCTGCCGCAGTACTTCCCAAACGCCGCCACGCAGACGCGCGACCGTCGAAGGGAGGCTCTCGCGATAGTCACCGTCCACATAGGTGGCAACTTGATCGCCGAAATAGTTTCTGGCTTCCACGACTGTGCGGGCTGGCGGCTGACCCTCCTGATTGGCACTCGGAGCGAGGAGCGGACCGGTTTTTCGTATCAACGCGCGCAGTTCCTGACCATCAGGAATGCGAAAAGCTAGCGTCTTTGTTCCTCTGTGAAGATACTCGAAGCGTTTTTCCGGACAATCAAATACGACGCTGACTTTCCCCGGCCAGACCTTTTCGAGCGCTTTTGTGTCAGCTTCGCTCAAAGCGATCCCAAATTCCTCAAGCGCCGAGATATCATCGATGAGCAGGATGCACGGCTTGGCGACATCGCGTCCTCGGACACGATACAACCGCTCTACCGCTTCCCGTGAACGCGCCGCGCACACGATACCATAGAGCGTGTCTGTCGGTATGACAGCGAGCTGTCCCTCTCGCAAAAATCGGATAAGCTCTTCGGAAAATAACATATCAAAAGACAAGCTTCACAAAATCCTTCTTGCCGACTTTCATCACTTTGCCGTTGTCTAATTCTTTACTCAACATTCGTGACCCGACAAGAACCTTTTCATCACCGATAGTTACTCCGCCTTGTTCTATTTTCCGCCGAGCGTCTGATTTGCTCTTAGCCAGACCTATGCGTGCGATAAATGATTCGACATTTTCATATCCTTCAATGGCTGGTTCATATATGGGAGAACATTCCCGGACATCCTGCGGAACGCGCCCCTTGGAAAAAGTCTCTATGAAATACGTTTCCGCCTTTTTCGCCTCGTCGGCTCCATGATAGAGCGCCACGATTTCCTTGGCGAGCCGCACCTTCGCATCGCGCGGATTGCCGCCGGTGATGATCTCTTCCGCCATTATCCCGATTTCTTTCATCGGCACGCGCGTGCAGTGGACGAAGTATTCCATAATGAGTTCGTCCGGAATGCTCATTATTTTTCCGAACATCTCATTCGGCGCGTCGAGCACGTTGATCGTATTGCCCCAGCTCGAGCTCATCTTGCGCCCGTCCGTCCCGAGGATGAGGTTCGTCATCAGGATATCCTGTGGCTTCTGCCCGTGCACTTCCTGAAGGCGTCGTCCGGCAAGCAGGTTGAAACGCTGGTCAGTCGCGCTTATTTCGACGTCGGCATTGACCGCGATGCTATCGAACCCCTGCATCAGCGGATAGAGCACTTCACGAAGTGATACTCTTTTTCCGGCATCCAGACGCCGTCTGATATTATCACGCGCGATAAATTCCGCGAGCGAAAATGCATTCGCCTGAATCCCGATATCCTCGTAGCCGAGCTTGTCGAGCCAGGTGGAGTTGTAATGCACTTCGGCCCGCTCGAGATCGATGATTTTCCCCGCCTGCTCCGTATACGTCTTCATATTCTCCTCGATCATCTGCGGAGAGAGCATCGGGCGTTCGCTTTCCTTGTCGCTCGTATCGCCGATCACGCCGGTGAAGTCACCGATGATGAACACGACCGTGTGTCCGAGGTCCTGGAAATCACGCAGCTTGCGGAGCACGACTGCCCGTCCGAGATGGATATGCGGACTGGTCGGATCAACACCAAACTTGATACGGAGTATTTCTCCCGACAGCAGCCGTTTCTTCAGATGCTCGCGATCGATCACTTCGGCTACGCCGCGCGTGAGCAATTCTTCTATTTTCTGTTCCTTGATATTCATAAGATGAGATCAATCCGAATACTACTAATTATATCCTAATACCACGAAAAGATTCGGAAAATTCGGATGTACTTCGGATCATTCGTATTGCTCTGTCATTTTAAACCGAACTTCGCTTTGGTCAGGCGATACTGGTCGTCGGAAATCTGCCCGGCTTTGCGCATCGCCTCAAGCGAAGAGAGTATCTCCGCCTTGTTCTTCTGGATGTTCTTCGGCGTCATGGCTTTCTTCATCGCCTTCTCGCGATCGGCCGGACTCATCTTCATCAGGCGCTTCATCGCGAAACGCTGAAACATGTTCATATCCTTCATATCAGGCGCGCCAGGAATATTCGGGAGGTCTTCCTTTTTATCTTCGTCTTTTCCGCCTTTGACGGAGAACGGATTCCATTTCATAGTTATTTCGTTTTCATTTTATACCGAGTCACGAGAAGCGCAGAAGCTATATAAATCGAGGAATAGGTGCCGAACGCGACGCCGGCGAAGAGTGCCACGCCGAAATACCGGATGCTCTCTCCGCCGAAGATGATGATCGCCAGAAGCGTGATGAGCACGGTGAGCGACGTGTTGATCGAGCGGCCGAGCGTCTCGTTCAACGATCGGTTGACGGTGATCTCGAAGTCTTCCTTGCGGTGCGAGCGCATCAGGTTCTCGCGCACGCGGTCGTACACGACGATGGTGTCGTTCACCGAATAGCCGAGGATCGTGAGGAGCGCCGCGATGAACGGCACCCCGATCTCGACGCCGTAATATCTGCCCAAAAGAACGAACAGGCCGAGCACGATCACGATATCATGCGAAAGGGCGATCACCGCTCCCAGGCCGTATTCCCACGACGTCACGACACCGGAAACGCGCCGGAAGGCCCACGCGATATAGAGCGCGATGCCGATGATGGACAGCGCGATGCCGGAGATGGCGTTTTTCTTGATCTGGCTCGAAACCGAAGATCCTATGAAATCCGTGCGCAATTGCACGATATTCGGATCCAGAGATTGCAGCGCGGCAAGCACCTGTTCGTTCGCCGTCTCATCGGAGGCCAGATAGCGGAGCAATACCCCGCGGTCACCTGTCGGCTGTATGGTGAGGCTCTTGAGATCGAGAGCGGAGAGCTTTGCCCCGATGTCGGATACCTGCGGCGCCGGATCGAGAGCGAACCGCACCTCCGAGAGCGTCCCGCCCTTGAAATCGATGCCGAAATTGAATCCCCACAGCACGATCAACACCACACTGGCTATCGTGACGATCCCAGAGAACCAGTACGCGTATTTCCTTTTTTGGATGATCTGCAGCATAATCCTATTCGAGTAATTTTTTTGGCGAGACAAGGAGTTTCGGGTGCCTCTCCATCCACTCTCCGGCGATAAACATCGTCGTGATCCGCACGAGCACGACCGCGGTGAAGAGCGAGAGGAGCACGCCGAGTGCCAAGATGATCGCGAATCCCTTCACGAAGCCGGTGCCGAATGCGATCAGGATGAACGTGGTGATGAGCGTCGAGACGTGCCCGTCGCGGATGCTCGGCCAGGCGCGGCGGAACCCTTCGCCGAGGGACTTGTAGACGTTCTTTCCGTAGGAGAGCTCCTCGCGCGTCCGCTCGAAGATGAGCACGTTCGCATCCACCGCGATGCCGATCGAGAGGATGAACCCGGCGATACCGGAGAGCGTCACCGTGATGCCAAACGGCGTGAAGACGGAGAGCTTGAAGATCGCGAGCAGCATCGCGGTATAGAGAAGCAACGCGAACACAGCGATCAGACCGAGAAAACGGTAATAAAAAATCATGAAAATGGCGACCGCGCCGAGGCCGACAAGACCGGCGAACAGGCTCTGCTTGAGTGCGCTCTCGCCGAGAGATGCGTCCACGCTCTGCTGTCCGACCAGCGTGATCGGTACCGGCAAGGCGCCTTCGTTCAGGCGTTTCACGAGGTCGTTCGCCTCCTGCATCGTGAAGTTTCCGGTGATGACCGCCTGACCCGCCAGGATCTCGCTCTGTACGGTCGGCTGGCTGATGATCTCCTTGTCAAGGAAGATGGCGACCGGTTTTCCGATGTTGCGCTTGGTGATCTCCGCGAACAATGCCGTGCCTTCGCCGTCGAATTGGAGCGCGATCTGCGGCGAGCCGACGCCCTGGCTCTGATAATCCACATACGCGTCCTTCAGATGCTTCCCCGTCAGGCCGGTGGCCGTCCAGCCGAGTTCCGGATACTGGTCGATGGAACGCTTCAAAAACAGGATATGCGCGGCGCGCACCTCGCGATTGTCCCCTGCGCCCCGCTCATCGATCTTCTTGATGATGTGCCAGCCGAACTGACTCTCGACGAGATCCGGATGTACCGCTCCCGATTTCAGGTTCTCTCCGAAAATCACCACGTCGAATTCCGGGACGAACGTCCCCTGCTTGGCGAAGTCCAGATCGCCGCCGTTGTCTTTCGATCCTGGGTCCTGGCTCAATTCCTTGGCGAGCGCCGAGAAATCCTCACCGCGTTTGGCACGCTCCAGGACAGTCCGCGCCTTTTCCTGCGACGCGCGGTTCAGGTCATCGAACTGCTTCACGATATCCGAATCGTCCGCCACCGGCTCGCGGAATTCGAGGAACGGGGTCTCCTTGATCATTTTCTTGGCCTGCTCGATATCCCTCACGCCCGGCAGTTCCACGATGATACGCTGTTCCGTCCCGGATCGCGACAGCTGCACGAGCGGTTCGCCCACGCCGAACGCGTTCACGCGCCGCTCGATGACCGCTTCCGCGGCGGAGAGGGCGTCACCGACTTTGTCGCTTTGCACCTGCGATACGTCGGCCTTGTATTCCAGATGGATACCGCCCTGCAAATCCAGTCCTTTGTTCACCTGAAGCGCATCCAAAACACCGAAAACCGGCGGCATGAACCTGACCGCGGCGGGATACGCGATGATTCCGCACACCAGGCCGAGCAGGAGCACTCCTCCGAAACGGAGACGTTTTTTCGTATGCTGTTTCACACCGGGAAGTACAGTCCGATATTATCCGTTCTTCGACACTTCGCAGTATATCGGAAAGCGCTTCGCAAGGCAACTGAAAGCCTTTTTTCTCTACATCATTTTTTTCTCTTCCAGGCGTTTCAGTATGCGTCGGATCTGCGGCATCATGTGCGCCGCGTAGGTTTCATAGTTTTTGACGGGCGTGAGCTTCCCGCCGTCGAGGACGTAGCTCTTTGTCAGACGGATCCGCTCCAGGAAACGGCGGTCATGCGTGACGAGGAGGATCGTGCCGGCATATCCCGCGAGCGCCTCTTCGAGCGCTTCGATCGCCTCGAGATCCAGATGATTCGTCGGTTCGTCGAGAACAAGCGCGTTCGCGCCCATCGCGGAGAGGAGCGCGAGTATCAGCCGCACGCGTTCCCCCGGACTGAACCACTCTATCTTGTCGGTCAGGATGTCCGGCGAGAATTGGAAATGCGCGAGGTGCTCCGCGACTATGACAGCGTCATAGATGCCCAGGCGATTCTTGAACAGCTGGAGCGGGGTCGTCGCGCGGGATATATTCTCGTGTTCCTGCATCAGGTATCCGAATATCAGTTTTTTGCCGCAGGTCCTCTTGCCGGCGAGCGGCGGGAGAACGCCTGCGATCGTCTTGAGGAGCGTCGATTTGCCGGCACCGTTGTTGCCGAGGATGGCCAGGCGGTCGCCGAACGGGATCTTCAGATCGACAGGCTCGCCTACTCCGCCAGCTTGCGGATTCGGCGAGGCAAGCCCGCCCTGGAAACCGTCCTCATAGCCGAAACGCACTTTCCTCAGCGTGATGGTACTCGACTTTTCGCCTGGCTTTGCCGCAAAAGATACGATGAGCGGCTGGCGAGCGAGCGGCCGTTCGACGGTATTCAGGCGTTTCTGCCGTTCCTCCATCACCTTCGCCGACATCGTGAATTTCTTGGTGGCGCGCTCTTTCTTGAAATGCGACGCGAGCTTGTCATGATCGGGCGCCTTGCGTCCCCTGACGCGCTCCACCCAGTCCATCTTCTGTCCGGCGGACACGAGCAGGCGTTCCCGCTCTTCTTCCTGCATGCGGTATTGTTCCTTATGCTTGCGGATCAGATGAGCCTTCATCTCGGCGAAGGTGCTCCACCCTCCGGTGTACATCGCCACGTCGCGCCTGTGCCAGTCGATCTCGAGAACTTTGTCCACGACATTGTCGAGGAAGCGCCGGTCATGGGACGCGATGATACAGGTCGCGGCGGAACGGTTCAGGTAGCGTTCGAGCCACAGGAGCGCGGGCAGATCAAGATTGTTCGTCGGCTCATCGAGCAGCATGATGTCCACGCCGCAAAGCAGCACTCCGGCGAGCGCCGCTTTGCGCTTCTCCCCTCCGGAAAGTTCCGCAACCGGCCGGTCGAATCCGATGTGCGAGAGCATCAGGCCGTCGAGTACGCCCTTCGCCTTGCGCGTAAAATCATATCCGCCCAGACGCTCGTAGTCCGATCGCAGCACCTCGTATCTCTCCAGGATGTCCGGCTGATCCAGGCGCGGTTCCAATGCCGCCATCTCCCTCTCGAGATCCTCGAGCCCGGTCATGCGGCGCAGATACCCGATCAGCGTCTCAGTCCCGCTCCCCACCCGCCCGTCGCGCATACGCGCGCCATTCGGGTGAACCTCCTGCGGCAGGTATCCGATCAGGACGCGATTCGGTTTCAGGATCTCCCCTCTGTCGGGACTCTCCGTGCCGGCGATGATCCGGAGCAACGTCGATTTGCCCGCGCCATTCTGTCCGACGAGCGCGATCTTCTGGCCTTCGCCCACGGAAAAAGACACCTTCTCGAGAACGCGCTGCGTGCCGTATATTTTCCTGATATTCTTGAGCGTGAGCATAAAAAACGTCTTGTTCTATTCGATATCAACCGGATTCCAGAAGTTTTTAGATGAACCGCGCCGAAGCGATTTCGCCACATGGTTCCCTGCCCGAAGTGCTGCATCGTTGCCCGCCCGCATCGTTACGCGAAGCGTTTCGGGCAGGCAGGCGGGCCTAAAAAACTTCTGGAATCCGGTTAAAAAGAGATGTTCCATCAGAATTTCCAAAGCAAAGAAGAATAATACAACAAAAATAATATCCTGTAAAGTGCCTGCGGAAGTTTCGAGTCCAACGGATAAAAGAATCTTTTGGCGGGTGCTCTCCCTGTTTGAAGAAGCGCTCTCGGTTCGGAAAAAGGAGCTTTTCCGCCGTCGATTGGGGGCTGCTTTTTCCGGCAACCGAGAGCGCTTCTGAGGCGGAGAGCAGAGACAAGAGATTGCTTTTATTCCGTTGGGCTGAAAAACACGTTCTGATTCTTTAGTCGCGCAGGCTCGCTTCCGCCTCCATCAGGACGCGGCGGGCGTTCTCGAATGTCACCTTGGCAAGCGCCTCCTCATACGGAAGCCAGACGGATCCGATATGCTCGTGGGAAATCCGGATGTCTCTCGTCTCGGTCTGCGCCGGATAGAAATGCACCTGCTTGAAGATCCAGATGCCGCGCCTGTTTTTCAGACGCTTCGCGCGTTCGTTGCCCTTGGCGACATAGAAATAACGGATGCTGGTCCGCGCCGGAAATACTTGCAGATCGCGGATGCCCGTCTCCTCCTCCGTCTCGCGACAGAGCGTCATCTCCTCCGTCTCGCCGGACTCGACATGACCCTTGGCGAAATCGAAGTGTCCGCTCGGATAATGGAGCAGGAGGTAGAGCCGCCTGCCGTTCTCCATGCGGAAAATGACCGCGCCCACGGAGACTTCCCAGATGACCGGGCAGCGGAAAAATTTCAGGATATTATATACTGGCTTGATGACAGGCAAAAACATAAAAAATCCTAATAATACGCAAAGGGGAGTCCCTTCAGAGTACAATAATACGTGACGGTTGACAAAGGATGTATACTCGTATTGAATACGGTATCGCCTGCTCTCCGCAATTCGCACTATCCAAACGACCGATGAAATACTCTCTCAAATGGGAAATCTTGTGGATTTTGAACCTCGTCGTCCTCGGCGTCATTTTGGGAATTCTGGCTATTTATTTTTTCGGCACGCCGAGCGTCAAGAACATCGCCGATTATCCGCTGAAACAGTCCACTATTTTTTACGATAGGACAGGAATCAAGGAGCTGTATCGTCTCTATGACGAAGAAAATCGCATCGTCATAGGACACGATGATATTCCGAAATCCATCCGCCTCGCCACCATCGCGTCGGAAGACGCGAACTTCTACACGCACGACGGCATCGACATCCTCGCCATTCTCCGCGCGCTCAAAGTCGATATCGTAAACGGAGAGGTCCGGCAGGGCGGATCAACGATCACGCAGCAGCTCGCGCGCAACCTCTATCTGACCCGCGAGCGCACGCTCGGGCGCAAGATCCGCGAGGCATTTCTGGCTGTCAAGATCGATCGCCATTTCAATAAAGAAAAGATTCTCGATCTGTATCTCAACGTCGTCCCCTACGGTTCCAACGCCTACGGCATCGAGACGGCGGCTCAGACGTTTTTCGGAAAATCGGCACGCGATCTCACGCTTGCGGAAAGCGCCCTCCTCGCGGCTCTCCCCAACGCGCCGACGTATTTCTCTCCATACGGAAATCACGGCGAGGAACTGCGCTGGCGACAACGCAATATTCTCCTCCGTATGCGCGAGCTCGGTTTTATCAGCGCCCAAGAACTGAAACAGGCATTTACGGTCGATATCCTCGCCGAGGTCATTCCTCTCAAACGCCCGATCATCGCTCCTCACTTTGTATTCTATGTCATCAGCCAGCTTGAAAAAATCTACTCGAAAGAAGAGTTGCAGGTCAATGGTTTCCGAGTACACACCACGCTCGACCTCGATCTCCAGGACGCCGCTCAGCAGGCGGTACAAAGCGGGGCGAGAAGGAATATCTCCCGCGGGGCGAGCAATGCCGGACTCGTGGCGCTTGATCCGCGCTCAGGCGAGGTGCTCGCGATGGTCGGATCACGGGATTATTTCGATACCGGCATCGACGGCCAAGTGAACGTCACGATACAGGCGCGCCAGCCGGGGTCCGCCTTCAAGCCGTTCGCCTACGCCACGGCGTTCGAGAAAGGTTTCCAGCCGGAAACACCCATCTACGACCGCCCGATCAATTTCGGTCCCGACGGCAGCGGCCGCCCCTACATACCGCGCAATTATGACGGGCGCTTCCATGGGTTCCTCACCATGCGTCAGGCGCTTGCCATGTCGCTCAACGTCCCGGCCGTGCAGACGCTCGCGCTCGCCGGCGTCCGAGACACCATCGCGCTTGCCACGCGCCTCGGCATCACCACGCTCACCGACCCGTCGCGCTACGGCCTGGCGCTCGTCTTGGGCGGCGCCGAGGTGAAGCCGATCGATATGGCGAGCGCTTTCTCGGTGTTCAGCCAGGACGGCATCCGCCACGAGATCAATCCTGTCTTGAAAATCATCGACCGGAATGGTGAAAAATATGTGCGTGTGCGCAACAAAGACGGCACGCGCGTCTTGAACACCGATATCGCCCGCAAGATAAACTCCATCCTCTCGGATAACGCGGCGCGCACGCCGATATTCGGTTCGAACAGTCCGCTCGCTTTCCCCGCGGGAGTGACGGTCGCCGCCAAAACCGGGACGACGCAGAATTTCCGCGATGCCTGGACGGTAGGATACACGCCCTCCATCGCCGCGGCCGTCTGGGCCGGCAACAACGACAACCGGCCGATGCGCGGAGGCGCGGACGGCGTGTTCGTCGCCGCTCCCATCTGGCGGGAATTCATGAACGCCGCCCTTCTCCGTTTTCCGAAAACAGGTTTCGTGTCTTACACCACAGAGACTGCCACTCCCGAAGCGACGGAAAAATCCGAATTCGCTGGTGCGAAAACCATCTATTTCGACAAGAAAACCGGCCGAGAAATTTCCAAAGAAAAGGCGAAGAAACTCAAAAAAAGCCGCGTGGAAAAACGCGCGACTAATGAATTTTCTCCTGAAGGACTTTCTCTCGAAGACTCTTCTCCTGATACGACCATTTCTTTCGATTCTATCCGCGGAGCCTACGCTTCTCTCCTCCCCAAACCCTAACGGGTAGAGAAATTCACTCTTTCCGCAGGGCGTCCATCGGAGAAAATTTCGACGCGCGATAGGCTGGCGCGATGCCGATCAGGCCGCCGATACATTTAGAATAGCCCCTGGCGTTTCTCCTCCGCGTCCATCGCCTCGTTCGCAGCAGCGTCCGCTACGGTATTCAATTCTCGCCGCACGTGGACGAACCGCACATCGGCGAAATCGAGCATCAGGTTCCATACTGCCAGAAACAAGGGCTGCAATTTCTCATTCTCGATCTTGTACTCGTGATTGAGCTGCTTGCAGGCGAGTTCGCTATCCATCCGGCACTCGACAGCCATTCGCTTCGCTTTCGCCTTGCCGATGAGCGATTTGATCTTTTTCAGACCGGAGACGATGGCCGCGTATTCGGCCTCATTGTTCGTCTTCGCTCCCAGGCATTCGCCGTACGTCTTATCGAGCGTCTCGATATAGACACCGAGCGCCGCCGGTCCCGGATTGCCACGCGATCCGCCATCGCTATACATCACGATTCTTTCCATATCTGAATAACGCTAAAATATCAAGTAAATTTCCCCTTCAGGATACCATACAGACGTATTTTTATCTATCAGGAAAACAAAACCTTCAAAAAATAAAAACGCCGTACCCGAAGGTCGTGCGTCAAATGTGCGAGGTATAGTAGGTGTACTTACCCGAGCTTGAAGGGTGAAACGATGATGCGCGGTTCGACATATATCGGCCGCACTTCCTTCCCGTTCGGATTCTTACACATCACCCACGTGCCTTCCGCCGATGCTGGCGAAAAAAGCCCGTTGGGATCCGCTTGTGGAAGAGTAATACTCCGGTTGTAATTCTCCACTTTCTGTGGATTGGTGAACTGGGTAGCATACGGGATGCCATACCCGATAGAGTCACAGAAGAAGACGAGTTTTCCCTGCATCTCATTCCACACGTATGTGTAGGTCACCAACCCCTGTTGATCGCGGAGCTCGAGAATGTCCTTCAGGAGCTTACGCTCCCGGAAATTCTTGATGGCCGGCATGCCGACCTGTGCGGTCCCTTCCTGCAGCATTTTCTCCTGCTGAGCCCGCTGAGTATCGTCGCTTGTCGGACGCCAATCGCAGCTAACGAGCAAAACAGTAAAGCACACCAAAACAAAAATAGAAGTTCTCATGCTCTTCTCCTGGTTGTTGGTTGGTTGGTTGTCAGCGAGCCATCACACGATCACGCTTAAGATCGGTGATGAATTGACGCAGATCGGCTGGCACTTGCGGCTGAGTGAGATCGAAATCCGCCGCACGATGCAGAATCATATCGGCAAGCGCCACTTTGTGAGCATCGCCGGCCTGCACGTACTGGAATTGCATGTTCTGCAGCTCCTGAATCATGCCCTGATTGTAGGCTTTCGATTGTTCGAAGGTTTCCCGACGCACCTGCTCGTACTGCGGTGCGAAGACCTTGTACAGGAAGAAGTCGTTCCCCTGCAGGATCCATACGAACCCAAGCAGTAGAACGACGATGCCAGATATACCCAGAACCATCTTTGTCCCTTCGCTCATGTTTCACCTCGTTTGTTAAATGACAAATTTGCTGCAGATTTCTGCGCAGCCTCAGAGTCGCCAGAATAGTTCGACGACAACCAATTGTAGCACATCCCCAATAAAAAGTCAATACGTACGGCTTAGTAATCTAGAAATTCACCCTACAGCAGAGCTTTGAGAAATTAGATTCTTGAATTTACCCTCAACCAAGCGATTTGTCTCAAAACAGTCAGTCCTGTAGAATCAGACTATGATCCGTATCATACAATCAAAAAGAGTCTCCGGTTTTGTTCCGGTATTTTTGGCTTTTTTCGGAAACGCGTTCATTACGGTCATAAAGTTCGTCGGGTTTTTCCTGTCCGGATCGGGAGCGCTCTTCTCCGAGGCGATCCACAGTTTGGCCGATACGATGAATCAGGGGCTGCTCATGGTCGGTCTCAAGCTCTCGACGAAGAAAGCGGACGAGGATTTCTCGTACGGCTACGGACAGGAACGGTTCTTGTGGGCGCTCATCTCGGCGTGCGGAATCTTTTTCCTCGGCGCGGGAGTGACGATATACCGCGGGATCGACTCGCTCATCCATCCGGAGAGTGTACATATCAGTCCGATCATCTTCGGCATCCTCATCGTCGCCTTCGTCATCGAGACAATCACGTTCATCGCTGCGGCGCGCGAACTGAAGAAACACAATCCGGACAGCACTTTGTCAGAAATCCTGGAAGAGGGCGACCCGACGACGATCGCGGTTCTCTACGAGGACGGGGTGGCGGTGCTCGGCGTCCTGATTGCGCTCGGAAGCATCTTCCTCACGCTCGTCACCGGGCATGCGTATTGGGACGCGATCGGATCGATCATCATCGGAGCGCTCCTCGGCGTCGTCGCGGTCGTGCTGATCGCCAAGAACAGAGCCTACCTCATCGGCAAAAACATTCCCGAGGAGATGAAGGATCAGGTGATCGAGATGCTGGAAGCCGACCCGGCCATCGAGAAAGTGCTGGATTTCAAATCCTCGGTTCTCGACGTGCACCACTATCAGATCAAATGCGAGGTGGAATTCAACGGCTCGGCGCTGATGAAAGAAATGTTCAAGAAAGGGTTTATCAAGGAGGAGTATGAGTTCGTCAAAGACGACTATCAGGAATTCATAAAATTTCTCGTGGATTATGCCGATCGCGTGCCTCGGCTCATCGGCACCAGAATCGACAAGATAGAGAAGCGGATTCAAAATAAGATCCCATCGATCAAACACATCGATATCGAGATCAACTGATGACGCGCGCGGGCTCGTCGCATCAGCCGTTTCTGCGGCGCATATCGAGCAGTTTCAGCTGGATGCTCGCGGATCCGTTCCACATATTCTCGCTCAGCTGGAAAACGATATCGAGCAGCTCTCCCCTCCGCAGGTCGGGAAACGCGGCACCCAGGGAAAAACCGATGGCGTCGAACATTTTCGCTCCGCCGGTATCGGGCGCGAGCCTGAGTTTCAGGTGCTTGCTGCCATTTCCCACCAGCCGCGCCTCTTCGACGCGCATATTCTCGAGCACGAATACCGGCTCAGGGTTGCCCTCGCCGAACGGAGCGAAGAGCCGGAGGTCGCGGACGAGTTTCGGCACGATGTGCTCCGGTTTGAGACGCGCGTCGATCCGGAGCTCCGGTGCGGTCACGACGCCCTGCAGACGCTCTTCGGCAAGCGCATTGAATTTCTCATAGAATATCTCCAGATTCTCGTTTCGTATCGTCATGCCCGCCGCCTGCGCGTGCCCGCCGAACTTCACCAGAAGATCGCCGCACTGTTCGAGCACCTCGATAATATTCAGTTCTGGGATGCTCCGGAACGATCCCTGGCTCGTCGCGATTCCCCGAGTCATCACGCAGGTCGGCTTGCGGAACTCGCTCGCGATACGTCCGGCGATGAGCCCCACGATACCGAATGGGAAATGCTCGTCCACGGCAAAGATGAATTTCTTATCGGCATACTGTTCGTGAGCGATCGCCCGCACCTCGTCGGTGGTCGCCGCGGTGATCTTCTGACGGGCGACATTGTGGGCGTCGAGCTCGAGAGCGAGCACCCGGGCATGCGCCTGGTTCTTCTCCATCAGAAGATCGTGCGCGAGCATCGCGTGCGCCATACGGGACGCGGCGTTGATGCGCGGAGCGATGCGGAATCCGATCATCCGGGCATCCGGCTTCGCATGCTCGTCGATCCTGATGCCGCCGACGGCGAACATCTCCTGGAGTCCCACACGGCGCGTTTTCCCGAGGACGAGCAGCCCGTATTTCACGATGGCGCGGTTCTCGCCGACGAGCGGCATCACGTCCGCCACCGTTCCGATAGCGACGACATCGAGCAGCCATTTCAGCTGATCCGTCTGCGTCGGAAGATAGCGCGCGTAGAGCGCCTGCGCCACCTTGAAACTCGTCCCGGCGCCGCAGAGTTCGCGGAACGGATAGGTCTCGTCTGGCAGTTTCGGATTGATGATGGCGAATGCCTCCGGCAAAACCTTCGGCACGTGATGATGATCGATCACGATGATATCTATGCCGCGTTTCTTCGCCTCGGAAATCTCCGCGTGATTGGTCATGCCGCAATCGAGCGTTAGGGCGAGCCGCACGCCCTCGCGTTCGAAAAAATCGACGGCATTCGCATGCAGCCCGTGCCCTTCGCTCAGTTTTTCCGGGATATAGACGGCGACGCCGATACCGAGCGCCTCGAGCGCCTCGCGCATGATGATGGAGGATGTCACTCCGTCGGCGTCATAATCGCCGAACACGCCGATACGCTCGCCGCGCTTCATCACCTCGCCGATACGCACCACGACGCGTTCCATCCGGGCAAACAGAAAAGGATCGTGGATATCGCGATCGAAGTTCGGGAACAGGAAACGCTCGCGCGCGTCCTCATCGGCGTAGCCCCGCTCGGCGAGCAGCGCCTCGGTCACCGGATGATATTTTCTCTCTCGTGCGCCTTCCGGCACAGCATCAATCCTATATTTCCATACCGCCATAATTCATCGTATCTATTATTTCAAATAGTGTAGAGAGTGTCTTTCACTATCAATCTTTCTTTTCCTTCAATAAATTTGTCATATCCGAACGAACGATAGTAGTCGAACAACATAACCTCCTCTTTAGTTTCTAATTTATATTCTGAATAATCTCGCTGAATTTCAACAAAAGTAGAGTCTGATATTTTCCTGGCGGCAATCTCACTAAGAACCCCATCGCCCCGTTTGTAATTCATCCCAATATTCATACCTGCCCCATTAGCAAAAGCGAATTTATCGCGTAGTGCGATGTATTCTGGCAGATACTTCAGCGCGATTTTTCTCAAGATAAGTTTTGTGTATTGCTTCCCATTGTACTCACCAACCTTCTGTGAACTATCGAGAGGCATAGCAATATCGACTAGTTTCTGATCGAAAAACGGACAACGAGTTTCTACTGTATATCTCATCGCCATCTTATCGATTCTCATAAGATTACCTCTCGACATTGACTCCAAAAGCATTTTGCAACCGAGATTTATTTTTGATTTATTAATATCAAGAAACTCATTGTAGCCAGCAAATATCTCATCTGCTCCCTCGCCGGTGAGTACAATTTTAAAACCAAGCCTGTGTGCAAATTTCGAAATAATATCGTTTGCAAAAGAGTGACGGACAATATTCGGATCATACGTTTCAACAAAATAAACGATGTTCGCTAATTCATGCTCGTAATTTATTTTCGGCTCAATTACTCTGTATTTCCACTGCTTTTCTTTGCACAACCTTACAGCACTGATATAGTCAGGTGAATCAGTTTTACCTAAAATGAGAGCTGTAACATTTCGGTGGAGTCGTGTTGCGAGTTCCATGATTAAACTACTATCGACCCCTCCGCTCAAAAAAACCGCAATCGGTAAATCAGTTTGTACACGCTTTGCGACTGATTCCTCAATGATTTTCTGTACAGTCTTCTCCTCTGCATTCTTATTGTCAATTGTCGTAGAGCCAAAATATCTTACAAACTTGTTTTTATAAAAATAGTGCCCCGGCGGGAACTCGTGAATTTTTTTTACATCTTCCAAACAGACAAGGGCTTTCATTTCCGAAGCAAGATAAAAATTCTTATGTTCGTCAAAAGCATAGTACAGCGGCTTTACTCCGATCCTATCCCGTGCGACAAAAATTTCGTTGGATTTTTTATCATAAATTACGAATGCAAACATTTCAGAATCTAGCTTTAAAACTGTTTTCTCCTTATACTCTTTCCACAGATGGACCAATACCTCCGTATCGTTGTGCGTGCGGAGGGTGTGACCGAGCGATTGTAGTTTTTGAGCTAGATTGACAAAGTTGAAAATCTCTCCGCTTTGAATAGCAAAAATATCGCCGTTTTTGTCTTGTTGTGGTTGCATCCCAAGTTTTTCGTCTACGATAGCGAGACGGTTGGCTCCGAGAGCAGCATGATCAAAAACTTTGTACTCAAAACTATACTCACCACGGTGAGTAATTTTTGAAAGAGATGCTTTTAACTTCTCTTCTTTATTGTTTACTTCCCCAAAAATCGCAGCTATTCCGCACATGCCCTGATTATATCAGCTTTCGTCTCTTTTCCATAAGTTACTGCCAACACAGAAAAACAGATCGGGAATGTTGTAAAATTCCTTTTCTTCCAAAGTAAGATAAGCCATGAAGAAACTCGTCAGATGCACGTGATTTCCGCGTCAAAACGATTGACGTCGCCGTCACGCTTGCGCAGCTTGAGCACGATACGGCCGCCAACCTTCTCTTCAGAACAGACGAAGTCTGGATTCAGATCGAAATCCTTCGCGAATTTCGCCGCATCAAAATTGAACGGGTCGATACCGAGTACGTATTCCTTGAAAGTCAGGATGCTGTTGATACGCGCAATCATATCGTTCGGCGATGTCATATCTCGGATCAAAAAATCCTTCACTCCGAGCGCCGTCGCGCGCTTGGCATCTTCTTCGCGTCCGAGGTGCGAGAGAAAGATGACCGGCACTCCGGCGGTCGCGACATTCTTCCTGAGCGCCTCGAAAAACTGAAAGCCGTCCATCCGCGGCATGATGATGCCGGTGACGATGATGTCCGGCACATCCTTGCTCGCCGACTCCAGCCCTTCGAGCCCGTCATTGCCCTCGCGCACGTCGAAATTCACCGCGCGCAGGGCGTCGGCGTACAGGCTCCGCGTATTCACATCGTCGTCCACGATCAGGAGCTTCATCGCTTTTTCCATAATGGTGCATTTAATAAATACCCTCTTACCCCCATTGTATACAAAAACAGGCCTCTCGGCAAAGAGAGGCCTGCGAAGCGGATATTCATCCGCGGGCTATCCGTTCAGTTTTCCGAGCTGTTCGATGAGGTGTTTCTCTTCGCGGGAGAGCTTTTTCGGCACGCACAAAGAGACGGTCACCAGATGATCGCCGCGGCCGTAATGCCCGAGATGCGGCACGCCCTTGCCGCGTATGCGGAACACCTCTCCCGGCTGCGTGCCGGCCGGAACCTTCATCGTCACGGGACCTTCGACGGTCTCCACGTCCACCTTGGCGCCGAGCGCCGCCTCTGCGAACGCGATGTGGAGATACGAGACGATATCGTCGCCGCGGCGCTTGAGCGACGCATGCGGACGGATATGGATATTGATGAACAGGTCGCCTGACGGAGCGCCGTCTTCTCCCGCCGCTCCGCCTCCGCGCATGGAGAGCGTCTGCTCATCGTGTACGCCGGCCGGGATCTCGATCACAATCCGCTCTTCCTTGTGCATGCGTCCGGCGCCGTGACACTCCGCGCATTTTTCCGCGTATGTCTTGCCGCGTCCGTGACAGCGCTCGCACGTCTTCATCTGCGCGAACGCGCCGAAAATGGTCTGTACCACGCTCTGTATCTGCCCGCTCCCCTTGCAATCCGCGCAGGACGTTTCTTTGGATCCCGGCTTTCCGCCCGTGCCGTGACAGACGCTGCAGCGGGACAATTTGCGCAATCGCACGTCCTTTCTGGCACCCTTCACCATCTCTTCGAACGCGATCTCCACATCCACCGAGATATCGGCGCCGGCGCGACCATGACCGCGGGAACGGCCGCTCCCGCCGAACATATCGGCGAAAATATCCTCGAAACCCGTCCCGGAAAAATCCCAGCCCGAGGCTGGTCCGCCTTGGGCGGAGAAACCATCAAAGCCGGCTCCTCTCTGCCTTGATCCTCCTCCGTTACCGCTATAGGTCTGACCGAACTGGTCGTACTGATGGCGCTTCTCTTTGTCGGACAATACCTGATAGGCCTCGTTGATCTCCTTGAATTTCTTCTCATCGCCGCCGCCCTTGTCCGGATGATATTTGTGCGCGAGCCTGCGGAACGCCTTCTTGATCTCGTCATCCGAGGCGCCTTTGGCTATGCCCAATGTGTCGTAATAATTCGCCATAATCGTCTCAGATATTCTTTGATAACATCATAGGAACATCTTAGCGTAAAACAAAAAAATTAGCAATCTCTTGACCAGAGTGCCAATCATACGCTGTCTGCGCCTATTCGGCAAGCTTTTGCTGCTCTACGGCGACCCTGTCCAATGTGAGCCACCCGACCCACAGCGCACACCGAAACAGTGCCTGTGCCGCGACGACGCACAGGATGCCTGCGAGAGACAGAAGCGAGAGAAGCGTGAAAAACAGAAGCAGAGCGAGGAAAAACGGTATCGCTTGCGAAGGGAGATGCTTGGTCGTCTCGCCTCCCCTCAGGAATGTGATAAGCTTTTGTTGCAAAGCGAGCGAGAGTATGTCGGACATTTTTTCATCTCCCGCGACCGGTCGTCCCGCGAGTGTCGCTATCTGCTCCCTGCCCGACACGAGAAAGAGTTCCTGCGCGATCTTCGCCTGATCCGCATCGAGCAGAAGAGTCATCCCGCTCTTGTTCTGCTCGAGACTGAGCAGGAAACCGTCCACGGTCGCATCCCCCTCCGAAAGCATGGCGAAACTCGGATTGATGGCACCGGCGGCCTTGAAAATAATTCCTGTCATCTCTTCGCCGATCCGGAAACGCGGCACCAGCTCTTCCCACGAGACGTTTTTCAGGACGACATAGTATCCGCTGGCCAGGGCGAGCGACAAGCCGGCGACGAATAGGAATTGTCCCGAGCGCACGCTCTTGAAGAAATGGAAGCGCACACGTTCCTCAAATTCTGAAGCGATACCCATACTGCTCCAGAAAACGAGCGCCACGGATACGGCCGCCGCCACGACATATTCCCACGAATGTGCAAAAAGCAGTCCCGGCAAGAAAACCAGCGCTGCTCCCGCTATCCTGAAATACGCGTCCGCCCACACCGCTGTCCCGAGAAAGAAAAACGCTGCCAAAAAGAAAAACCATACCGCCGGACGCCGGATATCGGACGCACCCGGTGTCAGTATCCCGCTGAAAAATGCCTGCCACGCTCCGAGCGCGAGCAGCCCGACAATCAGGACGAGAAAAATACCGACTATTCTTCTCCTGGTGAATTGCATAAGCGTTCTTAATCGAATAATTTTCTCTCTTTGATATATTCTACACCTTATAATACCACCTGTACCATTCGACGAAATTCTTCACGCCCTGCTCGATACGCGTGGTCGGTTTCCAGCCGAGTTTTCGGAGCTTCCGGATATCGGCGACGGTCGACGGCACGTCTCCTTGCTGCATCGGCATCATTTTCTTTTTCGCCTTTTTTCCTGAATATCGCTCCACGGCCGCGATGTAGTCGAGAAGCGCCTCGTCGCGATCGCCGCCGATGTTCATCACGGCGCACGCCAGATCGGCGTCCAGCACCGTGATCGTTCCCGTCGCGATGTCGTCTATGTACGTGAAATTGCGCCGCATCTTTCCGAAATTATAGACATCGATCGTCTTGCCGCGGATGATGTTCGCGATAAATTTGAAAACGCCCATATCCGGCCGTCCCCACGGTCCGTACACGGTGAAATAGCGCAGCCCCGTCGTCTTGATCCCATAGATATGGCTGTACATATGCGCCAGAAGTTCCGTCGCCTTCTTGGTCGCCGCATACATCGAGATCGGCGTATCGACGCTGTCCGTTTCGGAAAACGGGACTTTCTTGCTATCGCCATACACCGATGACGAGGACGCATAAACGAAATTCTTTACGCCGTATTTCACCGACAGATCGAGCAGATTCGTCGTGCCCATGACATTCACGTCCGCATAGAGCATCGGATTGTCGAGCGAGGCGCGCACGCCGGCCATCGCCGCCAGATGGATGATCTTGTCCGGTTTTTCCTTCTTGAAGACTTTTTCGAGAAATTTCCGATCACGGATATCGCCCGTGTACAGCGTGAATCCTTTTTCGTATCCTTTGAGGAATTTTCTGATGCGGTCGCGTTTCAATCGAGGGTCATAATAGTCGTTGAAATTATCAACGAGCGCCACCGCATCACCACGCTCTATGAGCCTTTTCGCGACCGCACTTCCGATAAAACCAGCGCCACCGGTAATCAGGATGTTCATACGATTTTTCCCCGTAAATAATTATAATATTCGGCATCATCCGCGCTCATTGTCGTATAATGCTCCAAAACCTTTTCTCTCGCTTTTGCTCCCACCTGTTTCCTCAGGTCGGCATCTTCGATCAGCTTCCCTACCTTTTCGATCCACTCGGGTGTCGTGCTTGCGACGTATCCGTCCATGCCGTCCATGATCGCTTCCTTGAATGTCCCGGTCGCGGCGGCTACCGTCGGTACCGCCAGAAGTCCCGCCTCGAACCACTTGAGCTCCGACTTCGCCTCGCAGAACGGATTGCCTATCTCGAGCGGCGCCAAATTGATATCCATATGCGCCACCATAGCGAAATATTTCTCACGTGACAAAAACGGTATGCGTTCGATACGGTCCGAGAATGTTCGCAACCGCTCATCAATATCGATCGGTCCGACGAGGACGAGACGCCACGACGGGTATCGTTCGAACAGCGTGAGAAGCGCGGGAATGATCGTCGCAAAATCCTGATTATGGCTCAAAGTGCCCGAAAGATAGCACACACGCACGCACGCAGAATCCTTGCGCGCATTTTTGAGCAGATCTTCGGCGTACGCCACGTCTTTTTGGGAAACCGTATTGCGCACCACAAACACCTGTTTTCCTTTCTCGCGCAGTTTGTCTGCGAGAAACGTCGTGGTGGTAGTGCACGTTTTTACATACGGGTCATCGACAATCTCCCCCCCCAGGCCATTTTCATACAGTTTGCGTTCGAGAACGTTCATATCGGCATAACCGGCCATATATTGCAAGAATCGCGGATCATACACCAGATCATCAGCCTCGAAAATAATTTCCTTCCCCAGCGACTTGATCCGCTCGATACATCGCGCTGCTTTGTCCGTGTACAGTACGCGATGAAAAACAAACACGGAAAATTTGTCCGCGTATGATGTGAGAAAGGGGTTGTCCTGGATAGTGATCGCTGTTTTGAATCCGTGGAATTCCAATGCTTCTGCGATATGCACGGTGCGATAACGAGCGCTGTCTCCTACGCCGTTGGAGATGAACAATATGTCCCCCGGTCGCACACGCTTGAACAAAGCGAAAAATGCGGCGAAAACGCGCCACCCTCCGCGCCACAAGCCATCTCTCTTGAGTACATTCCACGCTTTTCCGATTTTTATGAGGAAAAGCTTCATACTCTCCTTTTTTCGATTATGATTTTCTTATAGAGATTTTCCAATTGTTCCGCGGATTTTTCCCAACTGAACAGTTCTGCGCGCCTGCGATTGATCGCGCCTTTCGCCGCGCGAAGGGGAGGAGAATCAATCAATTCTCCGATAGCGTCTGCCAGACCCTCTGGCGTCATTGCGCGCGCGTATGTGCCTCCATCATCCAGATATTCGCGATTATTCCGTGTGTCGAAACAGGCGATCGGCAATCCCGCTCCCATATATTGAAGCGTTTTTCCGCTCGCTTGCCGCGTACTCGATGCTTTCGGATCGACGCCGATATCGCTCATTTTCAAGATCTGTGGCAGTGCGAAATATGAGAGAGGACTGATGATGGTCGCTCGTGTTTTGAAAATGTCGCGCTCCACGTACCCGGTGATTTGATCCACTGGAAATCCGGCGATAACGAAGTGTGCCTCTCTGTGCTTCTCGCACACGAGCGGTATGGCATCGAGCAGCAACTGGATGCCTTTATTGGGAATGAGCGCACCGGTATAGGCAATGATGATTTTGTCCTTCGGAATATGGTAGGCTGTGCGGATCAGAGAGACATCCGGCAATTTTTCGAACAGCGACAGGCGCGTACCGTCCAAAAGAACCTGCGCGGGATCGTTCAGACGCACTTTGTTGATATCTGCGGCGTTGTCCCACGAGCTCGTCACCGCGGCATCGCCGAGGCTGTCTATCCGGTGTTCGATCATCTCAAAAAATCCCTGCAGCAAGGCGGTACGCAGATAGCTATGCGATACCATCTCTTTGGTCAGGCTGCCATGGAAATCCGCGACAAGCATCATCTTGCGCCAGAACAGCGCCTTCTCTACGATCCATCCGATGAGCGCTCCCTCGTGCAGATGGCCATGGATGATATCCGGTTTCCATGTACGCGCGAGAAAAAACGTCTTGCGGATGAGCATCAGATCGAGAATGATCTTCTGCCAATCCGGCCCCGCTTCCAGTTTCTTGTACCAAAAAAGCAGCCGCCGGATGCGACGGATATCTATGCCCGTATCCAAGTGTTTCGGCAAATCAGCGCCGATATGATACGTCGCGATCACGATCTTATGCCCGCGCTTCTCAAGCGCCAGCGCCTCTTCGAGGATGCGGATGTGCGTGCCGCGGTCGGAGAAGAACGGCGTCGGAGCCACTACGAGGATTTTCATACGCGTTCGGTCTTACAATTCATCACCGGAAACTGTCAGTGTCCCTCCCTCGGCTATCTCGTCGGCTATAATTTTCTTCACCACGACATCTTCGATGGCATCCTCGATAAAACGATTGAGAGAACGCGCTCCGAATTCCGGCTCGAATCCCTTCTCCACGATCTTCGCTACGACATCAGAAGCGAAACTGATCGTTATGTTTTTCTCCTTCTTGAGACGATCGGCAAATTTTTTCAATTTGAGTTCCGTAATTCTTTCCAGCTCTTCCTGTTTCAATGGTTCGAAGAAAATAATGCCATCGAAACGATTCAAGAATTCCAAACGGAACAGGTTACTCTCGACGATATGATCGAGCACCTGTTTGCGGATCACCTTGATCGGCGCCTGTTCCCGCACGAGAGATTTGATGATCGACGCACCGGCATTGGAAGTCGCGATGATAATCATATTGCGGAAACTCACCTTTTCTCCGAAACCGTCCGTCACATATCCCTCGTCGAGAATCTGCAGAAACAGATCGAGTGCCCGCGGATAGGCTTTCTCGATCTCATCCAAAAGCAAAATAGAAAACGGTTTTTCCCGAGCCGCCGAAACGAGCTCTCCTTGGACTCCCATCTCGCGCGAACCGATCATACGATCGATGGATTCCGTGGTCTGGAATTCGCTCATATCCAGACGGATCATCCGGTCCTCGCTGCCGAAATAGCTTTCCGCGAATGCCTTGACCGTCTCGGTTTTCCCCACTCCGCTCGGTCCGAAGAAGATGAAGCTCCCGAGCGGCCGCGAGGCATCGCCGAAACCGGCACGCGCTTTGCGCATCGCTTCGGCCACCTGTTTCACCGCTTCATCTTGCCCAATCACGCGCCTGTGGAGCAATTCTTCAAGTTTCAGGAGTCTCTCTTTCTCATCCGCTTTGAGAACGCCGGTCGGCACGCCGGTTTTGAGCGTGACAAAAGCATCTACCGTTTCCGGCGTGATAAAATCGCCGCCTGTCCTCTGCCAATAGATAAACACTTCCTGAGCCAAGTCGATAGCCCGTTCAGGAAATGGCGTGTCCCAATCATAACGCCCGGCAGACGCGATCGCCGCTTGGAATCCTTTCACCGTGAAAAACACCCTTTTGCGTTCCAATCTCTCGAATTGCTGCACCAGGATGTCGAAGGTCTCGTCGACATCCGTCTCGCGCAGATATATCACCTCGAAATATTTCAGCGTCTGCTCATCCGCTTTGGCAAGCGCGTGATACCTCTCTGTCGGCGCGGTCGCGATCAGACGGAAATTCGGCAACTGGAGAAATTCGCTGAACAGCGGGGCGAGATTGGGACGCGAATGATCATTCCCGAGATACAGGTCTATATTTTCGATAGCGAGAATGACATTGCCGGCATAGGTCGCCTCAGTGAACAGCGAACGCATGGCGCTATCCATGTTTTCACCACGGCTCGCGGCTACCTCCTCTGCCCGACCGATATCGAACAAGAGCACCCGTGTTTCATCCAGATGTTCCATGCCGAACGCGTTTTCACGGATGCGATGAGCAAGATGGTGGATAAGCGTCTTTTTTCCGATTCCCGGCGCGCCTACGAGGATGACGCTGTTCTGCGTCGGGCGCTCGAGCACGACGGTTACGACGCGCAATTCGTCCTGCCGTCCGACAAGCTCCGCCTGGCTGTATTCCGTCGGATCGTGCCGCGAAAGATCAAGACAATATCTGTCAAGATGCGGCGTATACGCATAGTGCCAGCTTTTGCCGATGGGTCTCGCCTTGTGCAGATTCTCCCACGACCAGAAACGGCTCTTCCGATCGCGTTTTTCGGCCGCGTGTCTCTCTATAGTAACCGCACGCTCATAGTCTGCCAGCTCGATACCGAGCGTGCCGAGAAATGCGAGGAATGTTTCCGTATCCCGGAGCACCTCTTGCCCAAAAGATTTTTCCTTGAGTCCGAGACGGGCAAGTATGCGTTTGAAAAATTTTTTATCCCGCAACTCTTTGATAGCGAATGTCGCAGATTCTTCTTTTTTTCTCAAGACATAACCGAGCAGTACGATACCGGATCCGGCTATCCCGAAAAGCAGGCTCACAATTCCAAGAAGCCGTGTCCAGGGAAACACCACGACACCGACCACGATGAAGAATGGTGCACCGACATACAGGAGAAGCATCATCGCCCCTGCCATCAGAGTCAGAAACCAGAGTGATCCTCCTATCGCGAGCATCACGAGCCGCGAGAGCATCCCGAGAAATCGGGAAAGAAAATTGTCAAACAACCTCCTGAAAAACAGGAGCGGATGCAGGCCTCTCCAGTTATGAAAAGACACGTCCCGTTTCCAAGGCGAAACAAGCGTACGCAACAGCCCGCCGATATAAAAACGATGGACGACAAACCGCAATAAGTTGTCGAGCAGCAGAAACGCGCTCCGTAACCCTTGCGTATAGTACCAAAAGATAAAATTCCGGTTCATCATGTGTGTGTGCCAGCAATGAGACTGCGCATTTTCTTAATTGTAAACGCATTCGAAGCGCTTTGCAAATTGAAAAAAGCGGCCTTTATGGGGTATAATGCGATTCATATGGAATCTCCTTCCGCGACGGACAAAACCGATGTGCTGCTCGTCCTGTTCGGACTCTCGTTCATCGTCTTCGGATGGTTCGTTTTTTCGCTCGCCGTAAGCGGCTTCTTCTTCTTTCCGCTCGTCGCAAGCGGCGTGGTGCTGTCCGGAGCGATGGCTCTCTTCATCGGCGGCAAGCTCCTCCTCCGCGCGCCGCTCGACTTCAAGATAGCCCTGCTGGCCACCCTGCTCTTCGCCGCCCTCGTCGGCTATTTTTCCGAACCGACCGTGTTTTCCGGCCGCGACCAGGGCGCTATCAGCGAGGCCGCGTTCCGTCTGGCGCACGACGGACAACTGGCCTTCGCGACACCTGCGAGCGACCGTTTCTTCAAGATCTACGGCGAAGGTACCGCGCTCAACTTTCCTGGTTTCGCCTATACTGCCAATGGCACCCTCATCACGCAATTCCCGCTCGGCTACACCGCGTGGCTCGGCGGCTTCATCTCTCTCTTCGGCCTCTCTGGTCCGGCGGTCGCCAATGCGATTCTCCTGTTTCTCTTTTTCCTCACGTTCTATGGCCTGCTCCGGATATTCGTCCATCCGTATTACGCCTTTGCCGGGCTTGTGCTCGCCGCAACATCGTTTTTGCCGACCTGGTTCGCGAAAGTCACCCTAAGCGAGAATCTCGCCGTATTCCTTTTCACGTTTCTCATCTGGAATCTCACCCTGTTTCTCCGCAACGGAAAATTCATCTCTTACGCCGGCGTGCTGCTCTCTGCCGGACTCTTCACTTTCACCCGCATCGAGGGATTCGCTTTTCTCGCCCTCGCGCTCATCATCCTGGCTTTCAGCGGACAGGCGCGGCATGTCTGGAAAACCTATCCCTGGAAAGGCATCGTCATCCCGGTGCTTACGTTCATTTTCTTTTTCCTGCGCGATTTCTTCATCAATCTCCCCTATTACAAGATGATCGGCAAGGCGCTTCTGAAGTTCCTCGACCAGCTGGGAACCGGCAGCATCACGGGCGATATCGCGAACGCAGGCGGACATTTCACTCTCGGCACGGTCTTCTTTCTCTACGGGCTGCTCATCTTGTTCCTCGCCGGACTGTTCGGCATACTGCTCCTGCTCAAAGAAAAACGCTGGATCGCGCTCGTTCCGGCCATGATAGCCCTCCCGACATTCATCTATCTCTTCGATCCGAATATCTCGCTCGATCATCCCTGGATGCTCCGTCGTTACCTCTTCTCCCTCTTTCCGACGCTGCTTTTCTCGGCGGTTCTCGGCGTAGCGCTCCTATTCGCCCGAGAAAAAACCTATCCGATCGCGATGCCGCGCGGACGGAACCTGGTATCCGCAAGCGTCATCCTGCTCGGGCTGATCACGCTCCAGTACCCGACGTGGAGCGCGGGCCTGCCATTCGCCGAGAATCGGACGCTCATCGATCAGGTGGGCGCCTTTAGCCGGGAATTTTCCGACAGGGACCTGATACTCGTCGATCGCAACGCTACCGGAGACGGTTTCGCGATGCTCACCGGCCCCGCGCAATTCCTCTTCGGCAAGAACGCCGTCTACTTCTTCAACCCGCATGATCTCGGAAAACTCGATACCTCATCGTTCGAGTATGTGTATCTCCTGGTGCCCGAAGGAGATCAGGGACGCTATGCCGACATTTTCGGCGACCGTCTCGTATTCAGGAAAACCGTCACTTTTTCCCGGGAACAGTTCGAACACCTTTCCCTCGAAGATGGGTCCCTGCTCCGTCTGCCGGAAAAAGCGTTCCGCGAAACCCGCAATCTCCTCTTTCAGATATACTGACAAATTTGGAAGCCTTGCTTCCAAATACTCTATAATATACCAGCCTATGCCATTCACCGAACCGATCATTCCCATTCCCGAAGCCTGGCGCAAACGCTATCAGGTGCTGCGCGTTCTCCTTTACATAGCCGTCATTTCGACGGTCATTATCTTCGCGCTGCGCGTGCTCTTTCCTACGCTCGTCTTTTCCTTCAATTTCAAGACGCCGGGCTCGAGCAAGAACAACATCCTCGATCCGCGCTCGCCTGAGAACACGCCCCGCACCAATGGCAAAATAGAAACCGGCGATACACTCATCGCCGACGCTGGTATCGTCGGAAGTTTCTCTCAAGCCCGTGCACAAGTGACGCTGGAAAAACAATCCGCTATCCCGGAGAGTCTCGAATTCTCTCTCCGTCGCTCATACCGCAGCTTTCTCCTGCCGACCGGTGCGGATGTGACCGGTTTCCCGCAGGAATCGCTCTACAAGATAGAGGGTACATACTATGCCCTCCGCAATGATACATTGTATCCTTTCGTCAGCGATAATGCGTATCTTTCCCGCTACCCGGATGATTTCGCCGAATCTGTTTCCGGAGACTTCCTCGCCCGCTATCCCGTCTCCGAAAGCTGGATCGGTTTCCGTATCGGATCGGTCGTTTCTTTCGCGGCCGGGGTGTTCCTCATCGTGAGCGATACCGAGATGCGCCCCGTCGGCAGCGCGGATATCTTTCTCGCGCTCGGCTACCGTTTCGAGGACGTGCGCCCGGCAAGCGCCGAAGAAATCGGCATCTACGGGCGCGGACGGATCTTCCTGCTCGGCGCACAGCACCCCGACGGCACGCTGTTTCTCGACCGGGATACTGAGACGTACTATCTCGTCGATCACGGTATGAAGCGGCCGATCACCGATGCGAAGTATCGTGACTTCATATCGAAACAGCAGACTCCGATCAGCGTCTCCTCGAAATCAAGCGAGGTACGAGCGAACTGCATCCTCGTTCCGTCCCTTTTCGGACAATCGTTCTCCTGCACGACGCCGATCGATACGCTTTCCCCCGAAAACGGATCCGATTTCGAGATACGGGTCGAGGGAGCGGATGCCGATATCGATATCAACACGCTCCAGGTTTCCTTCGCAACGGACAAAAGCACGGAGAATATGCTGACGCTCCTCTCGGCTATCAAGCAGCGTCTCCTCTCACGCCTCGGTCTCGGACAAGAATAATCATATCGCCCCTATGGAAATGATCGATACATACCTCGCAAAATATCTCACACCTCTCAAGGAAAACGGCTGCCTCGCTGTCTGCTATGCGCTGCTCGCCGAAGCGCTTTTCATCGGCTATCTCGGGTTCATCACGCTCTTCACCATCGAGACGCTCTTGCCGACCTTCGTCACCGCGCGTTTCAGCCTGACGCAGTTTTTCCTCATCCTTTTCCTGCTTTCATTCGTTCTCATCGCGCTCGGACAGTATCTCGATATCAGCTTCGACCGGCAAATGAGCAAGATAAACAAAAAGAGTCCGGCACTCTGGCTCGGACTCCTCTGGACACTCGGCATCCTCGCCATCTCCCTCTACAAGTTCCCACCGCTCACCATCCCCATCATCATCACCGGTTTCTTCTTTGTCGGTTTTTTCTTCTGGAAAATATTTTTTAGTGAGGAATGATTCTGGTAATTTAAAAAAAGAAAACCACTGGGCGATACCATATGGTCTCTATAAGTCCTTCTTGTAATACAGAGAAAGATTATCGAAAAGTTTTTTGTAATCTGGTCCTCCGTATCATCAGCCTGGAACAGAACTCGTGCTCCGTAAAGACTGTTTCTCTTGGGTCAGAGACCCCAATGCTGTGCGTCAGCTCTTCATCACCTGTGGACAAAAGCGCTGCCTGGAAATCAGGATTTTCAAGCAAAGCATCAAAGAGCCTGTCGAGTAGATCTTGATACTCCTGAGAATGGCGATCGTACTTCTTGCCGTTCCACCAGAGCTTCTGATCCTTCTTCCATATTTCGTTTCTTTCTTGCCCCCGGGCTTTAGCCTCCCTCCCAGATAATCCGCAAATTTCTTTTTGCATTTCCGGGTCATCGAACTTGAACGATTGGATAGGTCCTTCTGCTCCTGCACATTCAACTCCGTCGAAGACGAATGGGTGCGCACTGAAGTTCGAAAGAATGCCTGCAGATCCAACAGCCTTGCTCTTGATATCCATGGTTTACCTCGCCTGTTGTAAGGAACTGGAAGTAACTATTGTACTCCTTATTTTTAATTCTGTCCAGAGCGAAATGTATAGAATCGCTCTATATTGCCATTAAGCCTCCCGGCTGCAAGCAATCTCCCCAGAAAGATCCTTGCGGCAGGAGGCTCTCCCTTCTATGACATCGTGTGAAGAGGGGCGAAAACCTCCCTCCATCAAAGGTTCCGGGAACTTGAAATTTTTTTGAGCACGGTTCCTGATTCTTATCAGGATCAAAAAAATTTCATGAGCACAATCTCCGCTGGGAGATCGTGTGGGTCCCGGAAGCTTTCGGATGGAGGAGGGGTTTTCGAAACAAAAAAATAGCCCCGTCTTAAAAATAGAGGGGCTTATTAGCTATACATCTATATTTCAACTCAAAGACTCCAGATCTAGCACTTCATCAATGCGGATCTGGGCGACGAAATCGGGGACATGACTGACCAAGATCATCGCGCCCTTGAATTTGTCCAATGCCTCCGCAATGACGGGAAGATGACGAAAATTGATATGATTCGTCGGTTCATCGAGTATCAGGAGGTCCGGCTTCTCGGCATACAGTTGCGCGAACATAAGCAGCCCCTTCTGCCCTTCCGACAGGCTCTCCACCTTGTTCTGCATCAGATCCGCCGGAATGAGGAATTTCGCCCCGATGCGGTACGCCGCCTCATTGCTCTGTTCCGCCATGGCCGCAAGCAGCGTCTGCATCACCGTGCTCTCGAAATCAAGCGTCGAAAAATCCTGACGGTAATACCCGACCTTCATACCGGGCGTGATGTGCGCGCGATCCTCATCGCCTGACGCCAGCGCCTCGAGAAACGTGCTCTTGCCGATACCGTTCGGCCCGGACACGAGCAGGTGCATATTCTTTTTCAGCACCATATCCACGCGTTTGATAGCCGGCCCGAGCTCCGTGAGCAGCTTCACTGTCTTGATAGTGACGATCGATCCGGTCGGCTCATTGCAGGGTATCTCGAATGCCGGCAGGGTCTTGTCTTCCTGGCGCACGTCGACTTTGTTTTCCTCGAGTTCCTCCGCGAGATCGCGCATCCGCTTGGCGACGGCGCGCAGCTTGCCCCCCTTGTTCGCGAAGACGTTGGCCTGATCTTTCTTCTCCTGGATCGTGCGCTCGAGACGCACGTTCTCGCTCTGCGCCTTGGCGATCCGCTTGGCGATCTCCTCCACCACATCATAGTAGTCGCCGACGTACTGCTCGATCTTGTGCGTAAAAATATCGAGATAGAGCACTCCGTGCGTGAACGCGTTCAAAAATTCCGCGTCGTGGGAGATAACGATGCAGGTTTTCTCGTAATTGATGAGGAACTGCGTGAGATGCGCGATCCCCTCGTAGTCGAGGTTGTTGGTCGGCTCATCGAGGAGCAGGATATCCGGATTCTGGATGAGGGCTGACGCGAGCAGGAGGCGCGCCTGCTGTCCGCCGGAAAACTCCCTGATCTTTTTCGTAAGCGGCGGCAGAGGCAGATTCACCACTTCCAATACCTCCTTGATATGCATCTCAAGCTCCCATGCCTTGCCTCTGAAAAACTGCGCGAAGAATTCCGCAAGCGAGAGCTCCAGCTGGTCGCGAGGGATGACTTGACGCCCGAGAGCCACCGTCGCATCGCGGTCGAGAGAGACGCGTCCGCTCTGCGGTTTCTCTTCGCCGGTGATGAGCTTGAACAGCGAGCTTTTGCCCGCGCCGTTCTGCCCCATGAGCGTTACCTTCGATCCGGCACGCATCGAAAAACTCACCTCATCGAGGATTGGTTTCTTGTGCCCGTATTCGAAGGACACGTTATCGAATCGCAATACTATATTGTCTTTTGCCATAATTGTCTATGAGCGAAGTGAGTAGCTACAATTATGAGCATCCCGCTTCAATTCAATCATTCAACGTATGCTGGCTCTGACAAAGCCGCAAGGCATTTCCGCGCAACTCGCCCTCCATCAGCTCCTGCTAAGTTTGGAATTGTGGCGGGGAGCCATAATTGTCGTCAATGCTTCCCCGGTAAATAAAAAAGCCGCGAAACGGCAGAAGTATTGTGACACGGAATTCGAACGCATGCAAGCGGATGTAAAAAAAATACCACCCTCGGGACCGAGTTCTTCTTTTTTGCTTCAGGCGTCTTCGGTTTTTCCATATTCATAACATTTTTCCGCCATCCGGCGGACTTACTGTTTACACTCACTCTTTTAGTGTATCCCCCCCCCGACGATCCCTGTCAAATAGGCAATTGCCACCCCCTCTCCAACCGATCATATTTTACCCGACACACCTCCAGCAGAAATCTTACTATTTATGCAATTGCATAAATAGTAAGATTGTTGTAAAATATACTAGAGATCACTCAAATATATATGAAACACGATCAAAAAAACAAAAACTTGCTGGGCAGTGTCGGAAACAAAATGGAGGCACTCATGCTTTCTGATAGCTTCTCGGCAACAGCAACCAAATTCCTACTTAATGTTAGTCGCGATGGGTGGCATAATGTTCGTAGGAGCCACACTCCCCGGACTTGTCAAAGGAATCGGCACTTTCAGCCGCAGCCACAAAAGTTATCGAAAAACAAGAATGAGATACTCGGAAAAACAGATTTCGAATTCTTTTGCATATCTGAAGAAAAAGCAGCTTATCAAGCTCGTACAAGAGAGTGGCGGCAAAATCACAGTACAGCTGACTAACCAAGGGGAAAAAAGATTGACAAGCTATTCTTTGGATATGCTAAAAATCAAAAAACCAAAAAAGTGGGATGGAAAATGGCGCGTTCTGATGTTTGATATCCCTACACATCCAAAATCATACAATAGCGCTCGCGATGCTCTGCGAAACAAGATAAAAGAACTGGGATTTTACCAGATTCAGAAAAGCGTGTGGGTATATCCTTATGAGTGTGAAGATGAGCTGCTGTTCGTGGCAGAAATGTTCAAAGTGCAGCGCTATATAGAAATTCTCACGGCAGACAGGATGTTGCATGAGAATGTGCTGAAGAAAAAATTCGCATTAGGCTAGATAGAACAAACGACACCACATCTTACTTTTTACGCAATTGCGTAAAAAGTAAGAATGTTCAGCGCTGGATATATTTTAACGTTTCGCGGGCGCAGCTGTCCCAAGAAAAATGCTGAAGTTGTTTCTGTCCTCTCTCAACAAGTTCCTTGCGGAGCGGCTCGTCATCCCACAGACGCTCCAGTTTCTCGGCGATGTCAGGCACACTCTCGGCATGACAGTAGAGCGCCGCGCGTCCCCCTACCTCGCGCAGGCTCGAGTTGCTCGCCGCGAGCACCGGTATGCCGGAAGCAAACGCTTCGAGTATCGGCAGTCCGAATCCCTCATAGAGCGACGGGAACGCAAACATCCGCGCTCCCTGATACAATGTGCGCAAGTCTTCGAATGTCACCCGGCCAGTCAGAATAATATCTTTTTTGTGTGCACTCTGCTCACGAGCGAGAAGAATCTCCTCCGCAAGCCACGCCTCTTCGCCCGCCAAGACCAACTTCATCTCCAGGGTGCTTTTTTTGGCGATATCGAATGCCTCGATCAATCGAGTGAGATTTTTTCTCGGTTGCAGAGCACCGACATACAAGCAATAGCTTTTAGCTTGTAATTTATAGCTTTTGAGCTTCTGAACCACTGCTTCTTGCGATAACCGAGTACCGAAGAACGCGCCGTCGAAACCATGATGAATGACTTTTATTTTTTCCTCCTTCAGCTGCGGAAAAAATTCCAAAAGATCATCCTTGGTAGACTGTGACACTGCGATCAGCTTCTCCGCTCTGCGCAAGGCCAGATCAAGCATAATATTCAATTTCAGCAGATGGCTTTTCGGAAACGTCTCCGGATAGCGCTTGAAGGCAAGGTCATGGATCGTCGCCGTCACCTCCGTCCCTCGCGGCACGAAAAACGGCGCCGCCTGAATCGGCAGGAACAGTTTCTCCGGCTTCGCGCGAAAAAGCTCCCAGACGAATCTCGTCTGCATCCACGCGGACGGAAACGGGCATCCTTTCACCTGATAATTCGCAAATAGAGGAGGAGCGAGATCCGGATTGAACGTGCCGCGATGATACAAGAGAAATTCCGTCTTCGGATCAAGTGTCCCGAAGCGTTTCAGCAGTTCCTTCAGATACACCCGTGTCCCGTCGATCCGCTCTACATCCAGGTCGCTTGCTTGCACGGCTATTCGCATATGTTTTCATATTCATTCAAATATCACTTCCTGTCTCCCCCTTATTATTTCTCCTATCAGTATCCCTTCTTTGATGACATCCCTGGACACTACTACGAGACCAATACCACAATTGAAAGTACGCAACATCTCATGCTCTGAAACATTCCCTGTTTTCCGTATCGCATCAAATATGCGCGGCTGCTTCCACGAATTTCGCCTTATTTTCATTGCACAACCGGGGGGCAAGACACGCGGAGGATTTTCTACCAACCCTCCACCTGTAATATGGACAAGTCCGGCGATGTCATATGCGGCAAGGAGTTTTTGTATGATATTTACATAGATCTTTGTCGGAGTGAGCAGCGTCTCTCCGAGCGTCAGAGCAAGCCCTGGGACTTTGGAACGTAAGATTTTCTTCGCCCTCTTCGGATTCTTGAAATCGATGCCGAACACTTTTCTCACCAGACTGTATCCGTTCGAGTGCACTCCCGAAGAAGGAAAGCCATACACCTTCATTCCCGGCTTGATGTGTTGTCCGAGAATAAGATCTCTTTTGGAGTCGCAAAACCCTACCGCAAATCCTGCCAGATCATACTCCTCTTTCGAATACATGTCCGGCATCTCGGCCATCTCACCGCCCAAAAGCGCCACTTCCGCCTCATGGCAGCCTCGGATAATGCCTGTCATGATCTGTTTTGTCCTTTCCGGAATCTGTTTCCCCATAGCGATATAATCCAGAAATAGCGCCGGTCTGATCCCTAGCACCGCGATATCATTGACACTCATAGCTACGAGATCGATCCCTACGGTAGCATGCTTGTTCATCAGGGAGGCCACGATTAGCTTGGTACCGACACCATCAGTCGACGATGCGACTATCCTCCCGTCCTTGAGCTCGGCCACCCCGCCGAACGCTCCGATTTTCGTCAGAACCTTTCCCGGAAAATACCCGAAAGTTTCATGAATCTTTTTTTTCACCAGGTCTACCGCGCGATCGCCAGCTTCGATATCCACTCCGCTCTGCGCATACGTAATTTTCTTTCTGATCTTTTTCTTCATACAAAAATGGCTACTGCTTATTATTTTGGCACCACGTGTAGGCGTTCTGGAACATTTTCAGCCAAGGAGAAGCTTCTATCTCATTTTTCATTTCCTCCGGCATCCATGGCCATTGCCACTTGAGGAAGGCTCTTTCCGGGTGAGGCATCATAGCCAAATGCCTGCCATCCGGCGAACAAAGAGCAGCCAATCCGGACATGGAACCGTTGGGATTGAACGGGTACTTCTCCGTAGCCCGTCCGGTGTCATCGACAAACACCAGGGGGGCGAGATGCTGCTTGATGACCTTCTGATACAGAGGTTTTTCCGGAAAAATGAATTGTCCTTCACCGTGCGCCACCCAGATTCCCAGAGTAGAATTTTCCATGCCTTGCAACATGATAGCCGGACTTGGCTGAATTTTGACACTCACCCAACGCGACTCAAACCTTCCCGATTTGTTTCTTGCGAGACGAGGCTGTTTCCTGGACAGCATACCTCTCCAAGGAACCCAGCCAATCGAGGCCATCAGCTGACAGCCATTGCATACCCCAAGCGAGAACGTGTCCGGACGATTATAGAATTCATCAAACATCGCGCTTAATTTCCGGCTGTATCGTATGGAACTCGCCCAACCCTTCGCTGATCCGAAGACGTCTGCATAGGAAAATCCTCCGACAAACGCCAGCCCCCTGAAATCCCGCAACTGTATTCTCTCTTGCAGCAGATCGGACATGGAAACATCCCAGACATCGAAACCGGCCATATGAAAAGCACTCGACATTTCCCTATCCCCGTTGCTGCCTTCTTCCCGGATGATGGCGACCTTCGGATTCCTGTTTGCTGATTTTTTTGGACGAGGTACCGTCGGAGTGAAACTCAGATGGTACGCCTGTCCCGACCGGCGAGCAATGTTCTTCTTTTCCTGCAATGCCACCGCGGGATTTGTCTGCAATCTGTTCAATCGATACGATGTTTCCTCCCATACTTGACGCAGGGTGTGATTCTCCGATTTGAGAATTTGCTGACTATTGTGCCTGATGCGTATCAGGCTATCTTGTCTGGTTTTTCCTAAATCTCTGGTGAATGCTTCCAGGTGAAATTTTTTGACAACCTTTTTGAACTGAGACTCCTTGTCGCCCGCCACTTCCACCACGTATCCCAACTCCTCATTGAAAAAGAATGCGAAAGCATCATGCTTGTCCTCGATGTCCAGATCCAGCCCGCAATTCCCGGCGAAAGCCATCTCCAAAACAGTCGTGATAAGCCCCCCGTCCGACCTATCATGTCCGGAGAGCGCGATACCGCGATCTATCATTCCCTGGACAGCCAAAAAAAGATTTTTCAAGTGCTGCGGATTTTCGATATCGGGACACTCGTCGCCCAGCTGACCGAGCGTCTGGGCCAACGCCGACCCTCCCAACCGGCATCTGGACATTCCCAAGTCTATAAACCACAGATGGCTCCCTCCTCCCTGTTTGATATCGGGAGTGAGCACTTTTTCGATATCAGGCACGGAGACGTATGCTGAAATGGCCAGCTCCCCGGGAGATTTTATGATGTCAGTATCCACCTTGGCCGCCATTGACAGACTATCTTTTCCTCCATCGATGGCGATACGGAGCGCGATCATCATATCTTTCATGGCGGAAGCCGCGGCATACAACCTCGTCCCTTCCCCCGGAAGTTTCGCAGGCCACATCCAGTTACCGGAGCATTTTATATCTTCGAGCGCGGACACTCTCGCGGACACGATGTTGGTCAATGCTTCCCCGACTGACATCCGAGCCCCCGCTTTCGGATCAAGTAGCATTTTGATCGGCTGTTCCCCGACAGATATCGCTGCACCCGTCTTGCCGAAATGACTCTGGGCTATGACAGAAACATCGGATATCGGCAAATCAAGCGGTCCGCAACACTGCTGCCGCGCGATAAGACCGGTCACGCTTCTGTCGACTTTCGAAGTAAGAAAACGCTTGGAGCACACCGAGGGAAGTTTCAAGACATTTTCCAAAGCCTTCGCAAAAGAGAGGCTTCGCGGTATTACAAGAGGAGCGAGTAGGAACTCTCGGTCGTTATCTGCAAATTTCTTTTGTGGCATTTTTCCGAGGATTTTGGAGAGTTCCAGATCCACCGGGTACGAATCGTCATTTTCGTCATGAACGACTACTCTGCCATCCCCGGTGATGCGCCCCAGTACCTCGCATTCCACCTTCTCTCTCTGGCAAATCTTCTGAAATATCTTCAAATCTTTCGGTCTGATGAGCAAAGCATTTCTTTCTTGATACTCCGCTCCCCAAATTTCCAACACCGAAAGCGTCTCGTCACCCAGTTTTATCCGCCTGATCTCGATCCTACCACCAGCTGGCTCTATAAGTTCGGTCAGTACATTGCATGGCCCGCCCGCACCCTGATCATGGATGCTCACGATCGGATTGTTCGCGCCCATCTCCGAACAGGCACGGATCACCCGGTTCATCTTCTGTTCCATCTCGGCATCGCCACGCTGCACCGCATTGAAATCAAGGTCGGCCTTATTGTCGCCTTGGATCATGCTGGAAGCCGCGCCGCCGCCCATACCGATCCTGTATGCCGGTCCGCCTATCTGGATAATCAGCATCCCCTTTTCCGGCCGCCACTTTTTTACATGCACCTCATCGATCTGCCCGATACCGCCACTGAACATGATCGGCTTGATCCACTCCTGCCGCTCCCCGTTCGGCAACAACATCCCGAAAGAACGGTTGAATCCTTGGATAAGCGGCTCACCGAACTTATTACCGTAATCCGAAGCGCCATTACTGGCGTCGATCTGTATCTTGAGAGGTGCGGCCAGATTGTCCGGATATTTGAACGTTTCATTCTCCCAAGGCAGCTTGTAGCCGGGAATGTTCAGATTGCCTACGCAATATCCGGCAGTTCCTGCCACGACAAGCGCACCTCTACCCGTCGCCTGGACATCGCGAATTCTCCCGCCACCGCCTGTTTCCGCACCGGGGAAAGGCGCCACCCCTGTCGGAAAGTTGTGCGTCTCGGCAGTAAAAACGAAATGGTACGTCTTGCTCTCTTCTTTCAGCGAAGCAGGTTCTGACACATCCGTCGGAATCAGCGTCTTTGCCTTGAACCCTTTGATGGCGCTGGAATTATCGCTGAACGCTATCAGGCTGTTCGAGGGATGAGCCTTGAGCGGTGCTTTCACCACTTCCATCAGGCTCTCCTCTTTCTCCCGTCCGTCGATTATCTGCCTGCCTCTGAAGAACCAGTGCCGCGAATGTTCGCTGTTGGCCTGACCCAACTGAAAACATTCTACCGTCGTCGGGTTTCTCTTGAGATCGTTCGCGAACAAATTATAATAAAAGTTCAAGTCCCATTCATCCATCCCGAGTCCCATCTCCCGATTGATATCCCGCAAGGCCCGCAGACCATCCTCTAGAATCCTGACTTCGGACACCGGTTCCGGGCGGACGTCGACCTTGAAACTTTCCAGCTTGTTCGAGTAGACCGTCTCGGTCATGCGATCCTGGTGCTCCGCGATGAAACGTTCGGTTGATACCTGCTTTGGGACGATAAACCTCGTTGATCTCTCTATTCTGCGCACCGTATCGAAGCCGCAGGCCTTGCATATGGCTACCGCATTCGTAGAGAAGGATGTTGCGACATTGAGGCGCGGTCCGATTTCCACTATCTTGCCCCGACGTTTCAGCGTGCTTCGGGAGGAAACTTTTTCTTCCAAAAACCCTTCGGCCAGGAGTTGAGCGAGTTTCTTCAGCTCATCTTTGCACAGAGGAGCGGAGGTTTCGATATTGAAGCACCGTTCTTCACGATTGCTCAAAAAAGAATATATGTGATACATCATGCGAACGTTACAGATTTTTCAGGATACTCTCCAGTCTTTTCTCGAACACGTCCCCTCCTACTTCCACCAGCTCGCAACCATGCGCCAGGTACGCCTTTTTCAACAATTCATGAATCATCCGCTGCTGTTCCTCGCTCTCGGTACGGGCATAATCTTTCTTGTACGCCAACGGCTGAAGAAGGAAAACTTTCTTGTACACGGCATTCTCCATCGCTTTTTGCAAGAACGGATCCTCCGCCACCCCCAACATCTCATAATACGCCATGCTATCAGGAATACCTCGGTCCCAAAAAATCAGCTCTTCCCGCGATGCTTTGTTCTCTTTCTCGATTTTCATGGCGAGAATTTTCTTTTGGAATTCCAGTTCATCCTCCCTGATCTCCCGAATCGTCTTGCCCATCTTCATTTCCTCGTCTATGTATTCCCTAGCCGCCTCGAACATCACCGTGTGCCCCAGATTTTCCAGCGCCTCGATCAGCGTTGTCTTACCGGCATGCGGCGCCCCGGTTATTATATACCAATTATTCGTCTTCATAATCCTTGTAAGAAATCTAACATTTCCTAGAATTTAATTCAAGAAAGCGAGGATTTTGACTGTTTTGCCTCACTATGCTTAAATTTCAGCAACCGTTGTATCAACCAACGGAGTTCTTCAAAAGGAGAGCGGCGAGATGAATCAGCCTATAGGTATCGTTGTCGATTTCGACGGGACCGTGGCTGATACGTTTCAGCCCAGTCCGAACAATATCGGTGTCAACGAGGCCTACGCCCAAGCGGTGGCGGAGGTCTTCGGAGAAGATGGGACGCAGGCCTATGAAGACATAGGCGGACTCCAAAACAGAGCCCCAGGAGAGCTGGTGCGGGTGCTTATCGAGCAGTGCCCGACACTGACGAAGCGCCTTGTCGAGGAGGCTCCGGAAAAAATATTCGTAGTGGCGACAGATGCCCTCGTGCAGGCTAAATTACACGTTCTGACCCGGGAGATCGGAACGACATGGCCCCTGCCCTGTATCGGCTTCCAGAAGTTTTGTGAAGCATTGTTCGCGTTGCGTCGAAAAGGCGTGAACATACGCTTCGCGATCCTGTCGTCCGGACACACTCCGTTCATCAGAACGACGTTTGAGGTGTGGGGAAGACAGTGGCCTGTTTTCACCCCAGAAGTCGTCGTCTCTGACGATGAGCTCCGTCCACTGCCGATAGATCCGGACCGGAAAGTCAAGCCTCATCCGTTTCTGTTCGAGATGATCGAGGCGCGGCTCGGTTTCGACCGAACAGGGATGGTGTACATCGGAGACGATCCAAACAAGGACGGTCGGCTCGCGATGGCAGCAGGGGTGCCCTTCGGGCTCTTCGATCCGATCGGAACAAAACTGCTCCCGGAAGGCGTTGCGGCTGCCATCCAATTCGAGAACTGGAGCGTTCTCGCCGAAAAGCTAAAAAAGAACACTGCAGCCCTCAAAAGGGGCGAATTGCAGGCGGTGTTCTAAAAAGACGCGGGGGGCTCGAACGAGAGCCTCCCCCGTCCACAATTTCAAAAGATAAAAGCAGGATAGATTATTCCGAAGCCCTTGCGGCTTTTTTTGTTGCCTATATCAGGCATCCAACGCCTCGATAGACATCTGTCGTATCGCATACGCTACCGGATTTTTCTGTGCCAGAATATTGCAGGCCAACAGCACCGCGTTCTTCCCTGACAGCACCGTCGCCATCGGTACTTGGCTCGGCACGCGCAGGCTGCTCCAGACATCTTCCGGAAATTTCTCGGCAGTCATAGGCACCCCGATCACCGGCCAGCCGGTTCTCGCCGCGAGTATCGGTCCCAGACCGTTCGACATACCGACACAGGCTATGATCACGCCGCCCTCGGGGAATCTTGTCATGATGTCTCCGAGCTTTTTGAGACATTTTTGCGTGGACTTGTGGCCGGAGAGTGTTACCTCTTCCACGACGATACCCTGGGAACTGCCAAGGAACGACATATCCGGAAAATCATCACTGTCCGATCCTCGCCACAGTACGATGGCCTGCTGCGGGAGGATGAACCTCTGTGCGAGGTCCGCTACAAAACCGTATTTCTTTTCCACTTCATCCAATTTTTCCCCCTGCCTGAAAGCCTCTTTGCTCAATTCTTGCCACTTCGCATCCCTCAGTCTCCAACTGTCATTGTCAATCACATCGGCCACCATCAGCTTCCCTTTCTTATCAACGCCGAATTCTATCTTCATATCGATCAACCGGTACCCCAGAGTATTCCACGCTCCCTCCAGCACCAGAAATGTTTTTCTCATCAGCACTTCCATCTCCCGCATCATTTCTGAAGAACGGGACGGCAGTATCTTGCTTGTCTTCAGCGTCCGGCCGAGATCGGCTGTCTCTTCCCAATTCGGTTTTTTAGGGTGAAACAACCTCCAATCTTTTTCAAAAGGATTGACAATAAGCGGGTCCTCCTCTCCTTTCTTGGGGTCGAGTCCGCTTAATACCGTCTCACCCTTGTGATTGACCAGCTTCCCTTTGGTAGTCTTTAGAAAAAATTCCACGGCCACCCCATGAAACCGCTTGGGAACAATGCCTTCGTCCGTGACCAGTTCAGGGTGTCTTTTCAGAAAACTCCCCACCGCAAAACGTCTCGCCACCACCTCCAGCGGGATCATACTGCAATTCGAAGCAACAAATTGATTGTCGGCGATCTGCTGCTCATATGCCACCGGAACACCCGCCTTCTCCAACAATTCGAAAACGCGGCACGTAACCATAGTCGCATACGCAGCCTTGGTCTTGAACTGCTTGGTGAATGACGGGTCATCGAAAGCGGTGATGTCGTTCTTATTCTCGATGATCACCTTCTCTGCCCTGTCTTTCACTTTCCAGACAATTTTCGTCTTTCCCTCGCTCAACCGAGCGCCTTTCCTATACTCCATAGTATTCATGTTAATGTATTAGCAATATGTCGTGCATGCGCCGCGATTTCCAAAGATTTCTCGCGGGCATCGCCAATATATTTTTTCGGATTGTCGAGCAGCGCACAGATAGCCGGATCGATATTCGATAGTATGCCTGCCAATGTCTCGTCTCGCTTCGCCAGATCCGTCAAGACATCGATCAGGGAACAATTGTTCTTTTGAGCCTTCGGCATCAGCGTATGATTCACCAATTCATGCGCATCCCCGTCATAACCGGCCATCTGCAAAGCGATGTACAACGGCTCTGCCAAAATGACATGGGCGTTTTTTTGGAAATTCAAGTCACACATCCGCTCATTGACCGTCAATCTCTCCAAAAATGTCTTCCCGGCCGGATTCTTTTTCAGAAGGGTATTGATCTGCTGCTGCAGGTTGATCAGGATGATCGGATAATCCCGTGCCGCCGCGCTACCCACCAGATCCCTCTGGTGTTCACTGATCATGGTATCCAGCACCTTCCCAAACTCATTCTTCGTGCGCAGCCACATCCCTTCTATACTCTCAAAGTTTATCGGATTCCTCTTATGCGCCATCGTGGAAGAACCCACCTGCCCTTTCTCAAAAGACTCTGTGATCTCGGCTATCTCGCTTCTCATCAGGTGTCTGGTGTCCCTGCCGAATTGCCCCAGCGATGCGGACAGACTGACACACGCGAACAGAAAATATCCTAACGGTTCCGGAGGCAGTATCTGGGTACTGATGGGTGCCGGCCGCAATGACAACTTGCCCAACAACTTCCTCTCGAAACTCTGCCGCGACTTCTTCGATGAGAAATGGAGTCCTAGCTGAGCGTTGTGAGCGCCCACTGCCCCGGATATTTTGCCGGTCAGATTATCACAACAATCATCCATCCTCTCCCAATTATACACTATGCGATTCAGGATAGTCGCCAACCAGAAACCAACGGTGATAGGCAGCGCGTGCTGCCCATGGGTTCTCCCTATCTGGATTTTGTCGCAATGATTTTCGACTAATCCGGAAAAGTGTCCCACCAATGCATGCAATGAAAATGAGGGGAATCCTATCCATCATTATGGTACGTCGTTACCCCAAAAAGTACAAGGGAAGAGATATATGCTAAAATACAACATCATATGATACTACAAACAACTCCTCCATGCGGTGTCGGAATGGTTTTCGGTGTCTTTGATGGACTCCATGCCGGCCACCGATACTTCCTGACGGAAGCATCCAGACGATGCAAGAGACTCATGGTAGTCGTGACCCCGTCTGAAACAGTGCGTGTTCTCAAGGGCCGCTTGCCTCATCGCACATACGAGGAACGCGCAAAGGCTATCCGCTTGTTTGATCCGAAACTCGATATTATTTCTGGGGATACGGTATTGGGGACGTGGACTGTGTTGGAAAAACATCCCCCTGAGGTCGTCTTCCTTGGTTATGACCAGCAAACACTTGCTGATGAGCTGACGAAACAACAGGTGCCTTTCGTTACTCTCGATTCGCACTACCCGGAAAAGCACAAATCAAGCCTCCTCCACACGAGTACTCGAGCCGATCGAGCTTCATAACAGAGCCATCATCATGGCAGCCGCTGCCGCTTCGCAGCCTTTGTTGTTTTTCCCCGTGGAGCGAGCTTTTGCCTGATCCAGATTATTGACCGTCAGTATGCCGAGGGAGATCGGTATCCGGTATTCTCTCGTCAGATCGATGATGCCCTGCGAAACGGCGCTTGCGATATATTTGTCATGATCGGTTTCTCCCCTCACGATACAGCCCAGGGTGATGATGGCGTCCGGTTTCTCACCCTGCAGGAGCTTTACACAACCATAAGGGATTTCGAAGCATCCGGGCGTACGCACGATGATGATGTTCTCTTCCGCGACTTTCCATTCTCGCAGCGTTTCCATCGCACCCGCGAACAATCGACCGGTAATCATATCGGCATAATAATCGGACACGACGATGCCGATTCTCAGCTTCGACGCGTCTTTCATGGTTATCTCCTTCCCTCTATCTTTTCTCTGCATAGTATTTTCATTATTTGTCAGCTTTCAAAATATGCGCGACGTACCGCGCGATCACATCTATTTCCACATTGACGGCATCTCCATTTTTCAATGACCCAAGGTTCGTATGCGCCAGAGTATATGGGATAAGGGCTACCACGAACGCATTTTGACGTATTCGCGCCACTGTTAGACTGACGCCGTTGATGGCAATCGATCCTTTGAGGGCAATGTACTGTTTGAATGATTTCGGTATCGTTACAGTGATTGTTTTTGTCATTCTCCGTTTCTCTATCGCTCGTACTGTTCCACAGACATCCACATGCCCTTGGATAAGCCCGCCATCGATAGGGTCTATGAGAGTGAGCGGCCGCCCAAGATTCACCATTGAGCCTTTCCTCAATAATTTGACGGTCGTCTTGGCGAGTGTCTCCGGCATATACTCCACTTCGAAGAAAGACGGCTTGAGAGATATGACCGTGGAACACACGCCATCCACGGCGACACTCTGTCCACGCGTCAATTTCCATCGTACCGGTTTTTTTATGCGCACTCGCACACATTCCCCATGAGGGGTGGCCGAGATGACAGGCATCACCACCTGAATAATTCCCGTAAACATGTCATTGTATCCGGTTAAAGTATCGCTCCACTTCCGCTACTGCCCGTTCGACAAAATTACGCTGATCTTCCGGATCTAGAAACACTTTCGCCTCAGCCAGCCTCTCAAGCAATATAACGGTGATTGGCTTTCCATACAAGTCCCCGGAAAAATCCAAGAGATGCGCCTCAAGCAGCCTCCGTTTACGGTTGGCATAGACTGCGGCATAATATTCATCTTTTCCTACCAGCACTTTTCCGGCATACGTACCGGAAATATCCGGTGCTTCAAAACGAATATTCGCTGTCGGAAAACCCAAGTCCGTCGCTGACTCGATACCCTGCTCCACTGTGCCACTACATGTTAGTAACGCTACCGGTTCGTTTTTTTGCATACCCTTGCGTTTCAATCTACAAAGCTCTTTCTCCAAAAAATCCAATAGATATTCAACCGCTGACATAACTTATTCGGTATTCGTGACGACGTACGTTCAATACCCTCACCACTCCTTTGTCCGCCCTGTCATCCGACAGGACTTCGTGTGTTATAAACACTATGACATTCTTACTCCTTGTTCGCACGTGCTTTCTCTAAGATTCTTACTACTCCTCGCTCCGCATCCACTTCGACTAGATCGCCGTCTTTCAGCACCTGCGTGGCGATCTTGGTACCGATGATACAAGGCTTTTTCAACTCACGAGCAATAATAGCAGCATGCGACGTCAGCCCACCAATGTCAGCAATGAATGCGGCTGCCTTTTTCATTGCTGGCAGAAAGTCCGGTGTCGTTTCAGGAGAAACAAGAATCTCTCCCTCTAGAAATGCGCCAACATTTTTCGGTTCCTTGACAACCCGCACTATACCTTGCGCATACCCTTTGCATGCGACATTACCCTTGATAGTTGTTGTCTCTTCCGCCACACCGATACCCAGGACATCAAGCAGCTGGGTTACCAGCTTTCCAGAAAAAATTATTTCTTTACCATCAATATACGTGTATCCAAACGTTTTCCTGCGCTCTCTGATTGCACTTTTGTCCAACTCTCTATCGCCTTTCAGCGTTCCAAAAATTTCCTCACGAGACAACCAGCACATTTCTTCATATGTCACACCAAGCCTCCCACTTATTTCCTTCAATCTCGGTAAAAAGTGATAGACAACATACCCGCTCGTTTCTGCACAACGAAAACGCCAGTATGAAAGCTTATTCATGACAGTGATCAACTCTTGAATTTCCGAGGAAACGGCCGGTTTTTCTGCCTGATCTTCAGCAAAAGGATACTGTTTGGACAATTCTCGCATTTCCTGCAGTATTTTCTCTTCCGTAAGAGGGCTCCCCCAGAAATGGTGCACGCCGACCCACGCATATTTCTTGAGATGATCCTGGATCAAGCTGGTAAAATTAGGAAGGACATTCGCAAGTTCTCTGCGAGCATCTCCTATGGATTTCTGTTGCAGTATATGCAAAACCCCCTTTTCACCAAGCATCTGTACGAATGAACGCACTTCTTTTATTTGTTTGGTCATTTCCGGATCTTCAGAGGGGTGGAAGTGAGCGCCCAGAGAAAAAACGTCCATCCGTGCTTCTTTCGTTTTTTCTGTTAGATATTTTTCTAAACCATCAGCGATGGGGAAAATAATCAGCCAGGGTGTATAGAGCTTCTGAAACGTCGTAAAAAATATCTGGAGATCTTCAGGGGAAAATTCTCGTTTCTTGGCGAGCGCATCTTTCAAAATCTCCAGTTCATCAATAACGCTCTTTGTTACGCTACAGAAATTATCAAAGTAGGAAAAACGTTTTTGTCTGGCCGCGTCGTAGCTTTCTTGACTGACAGCATCATACGTCGCTTTCCAAAAGAAAAAATGCCCATGCAATGAGATGCGGTTCGAACTACACTTGATATCCGTGATTTTTCCGAGAACATCCGTTTCAGCCCAATGAATCCAGAAATCAGTATCTAGCACATTATCAATCCACTGGCCAAGATAGTGCCATTCTTTCTGCTTGATCCCTTTCGGTAAGTTATTCATATCTTCAGCCTTGTACGTCAGCAACCATTTTTTCAAACCCCTCTCGTTCCTGAATGATCTCATCGAGGAGGCTCCCTGTGAGTCCTACAGACTCTTCGCTGCCATTGATTTTATATATCATCACGATTTCCTGTTCCTGCCCACTGTTGCGGATCTCTATTCTAATTCCCTCAATCTCTGCGAAACCGCTCCCCACAGCCGTAAGAAAATCATCCCTTTTCTCTCTGCCAAGCACTTTTTCAATTGCCTTAGTGGCAAAAGATTCACTGATCCCTTGGTGTGTACCAAAGTACCTCTCCAGCTGATTGCCAAACTTTTTATATTTGTCTGTTTTGGAAGCCAGACGATTGAAATGGTTGGCTACTTTTGAATAACGCCTTATGATTTCTGCCACGTTGCCTGCCATTCGTGTATATGTGGATGATTCCTTGTCCCCGGTCTCTAAAGCGCTCTGGTCGCTTTCATCAATTACCCATGACATATAACGCTTTTCGTGATATGCCTTTTTCCCGGCTTCGGCAACCGGTCCTTTATCATGAAAATCGAGACGCGAATCTACGAGTATTTTTTTTCCGACACCTCCCAGTTTCTCGCCAATTTTTTGCTCGATCTCTTCAAATGTATCATCTTGGTTAAGCTCTTCATTAATAAGCATAACTCGATAAGAAGTCTCTTGTGATCGGATCCTTGGGCTTCCCCACCCAAGTGCAACCTCTGTTTGTGCCTTGATCTCCTCCCCTCGTGCATACGCTTGTGCCCGCCCCTTTGGGGTAAGCCGCAATTCCGGACCGCCGTCTTTCTCTTTTTCCGGATGTCGTTCCCGCTCTCCGTGACGCATAAATTCCAAAATAACCCTCGTTTCCACTTGTGGCTCACTTTCAGGCCCTCGCTTTCTATCCCCCAGCAGGTTGAAACCAGAAAAGCCCTCTTTCATAATTCTGTAGGTTAACACTTATCGTCTAACTCATGAGCCTCTGATGCTATCATATGCTCCAATACTCTCACACTATACCGAACTCCCGAGATCCGTACCATAGGTTCAGTATCCTATACCCCCTCCGGCACGTCAACAATATTTTCGGTGAGCACGATTGACAAAAGTAACAGAAATAGCTACCCTGTACTGATGTAGTTTTTTGACAACTTATCAACGTATCAACACAACGTTCTTCCCGAGGAGGGGCTCTACAATGGCACAAATCAATGTGTACGTCATGCGGCACGGACAAAAGGAATCCGGCGGAAACAGTGACTTGGCACGTCTGACGAAAAATGGGCGCCTCCAAGTCATGAGTAGTGCGGCAAATAACATCAAGCATATAGGATTTGATGCCCTCTATGCTTCATGCAAATTCCGCACGTTGGAAACGGTAGTCAGTGCAGTATCCGTGCTGCCAAACCGCAACAACAAACTGTCCATCAACACGGACATCGGGTTCGACTATACGGGAGCACCAGGACTAGATCAGTTCAAACAGGCATCGGAGGAAGTCTCTCTGCTCGCACTAGGCAAACCGGTCACCGTAGCCATGTGGATGGCAGTCGCGCCGGAGATGATTGGCTTCCTTCGCGAGCGGTTCACGAGAACGCTGCTTGCAACCGCACACTACCACCATGCCGGTGCGATCGGTCGGAAGGAAACAAAAGGGATGCTGAACATTCTCGTCGCTTCACATTCGCCCGTCGGTGAGTTGGCATGCCTGGATCCCGAGACGACGCCGATGCTACGTGAAGCGGACATCATGCGTTACACTATTGATGTCTTGCCGCGCGAGACGAAGATCGTGGAGGTACAGTACATCCCACGGGGGTTCTAGAACAATCACCTACAACGCCCACACAAGAGAGCATATGAAGGACGCCCCCCCCTTCATTCCTGCTCTCTAATTTTTTTCCTCTCATGTACTCTGCTGTTCTTGCGCTCTCTTAATCACTCTCACCACCCCTTTATTCGCATCCACCTCCACCAGATTTCCAGTTCTAAAATAGCGCGTCGCATTCTCCATACCAACAATGCACGGGATACCCATTTCTCGCGATATGATCGCAGCATGACTCATAATACCTCCTTGGTTTGCTATGATTGCCCCTGCTTTCGTAAAGAGGGGCGCGAGGTCCGGACTCGTCGTTTCACATATCAATACATCACCCGCTTTCATAGTTTCCGCAAGTTGCACAATCTGGTTCAGATACATTATATCGTTATGAAAGACAAATGCCTGTCCTGTTATACACCCCTTGCTGGCAACTGTACCACGGCCCAGCGCGATTGAGCGAAAACGTTTTGCAATCATTCGCGCATCGGCTCCGTCGATGATACAGCACATTTTATCCACCACACTCATCACGCTATCCCGTCTTTTCGAGACATCATGGATTTCCATATTTACCAACTCATCGACTGTATGAAGCAGGATATCATCAAACGAAATATGTATATGTTCCGCGTAGCTTCTAAAAAAACACATGAGGTATGATTCTTCTCCGACAGCAATGCGGTTAATAGTTTCCCTCTTGTGATCTTTGAAGTGTCCAAAGTCTGGAAAGTTTTTCTGTAATTCTTCTTGTGCACCATCAGTACAGTGAAAATCCGTAAACGAGTAGAGCCTGAACCATTCACAAGCAAGGGGTTTCAACTTCGGAAGCAAGCTGAAGTCCGATGGTAATGCCTGCGCTAACTCCAGAAACTCTTTCTCGACAGACGAGAATTCTTTCCTATACCTCTCGATCTTTGTAGAACTCTCAAACAAGTTTCTCCCTTCCCGGAGTGATTGTACAAAATGATCTTTCGGCATATAGGCCGTTCGCAGCTGATCAACATTAATACATACGGTATGTTTATCCTGGTAGTATGAAAGCCATAACGAATCGTAGATAAACGGATAGTTTCGAAACTCGAAAAGACGGATATAATCTTCTGGCTTTATCTTTTTCAATCCCTCACATATGGTTGTTACTGGCATGCTTTCCTGATGCATAACCATTAAACTCTTTTAAGTATCCTCACCACCCCATGATCCGCATCCACTTCCACTAGATCACCATCCTTCAGCACCTGTGTGGCGATTTTGGTTCCGATGATGCAGGGTTTTTTCAGCTCGCGGGCAATAATGGCGGCATGGGAGGTAAGACCCCCTTCATCAGTAATGATGGCTGCGGATTGCTTCATAACAGATATAAAATCTGGCCGCGTCATCTCGGTCACCAGTACTTCCCCTTCCTGAAATTTAGAAAAGTCAGCTGACCCAAAAATAACTCTGGCTTTAGCTCTAATCTTCCCTTTGGAGGCTGGGGTACCGTGAAATTCGGTAATATCTTGTGATAATGTTTCTCGAGACTTCACCGCAGTATAGTCAAGATAATACACATTCTGACCGTCAACCACCCCGGTCGCCTCTTTTCTTTTGTCTAACTTTTCCATCAGTCTGTCTCGATTATATATGCTGTCTGAAAACTCAAACCAAAACATCCTACGCGCGATCTTAAATGGTATTTTCTTTCTTTCACACATTTCGTTGAGAAAACGAAACATCGTATGGGTACCGATAAGATTTATCCTCTTTCTCTGGTCACGAATAATTTCCGTTTCCCTGAAAAGCTGAATGAGATTATTCTCTTCCGGAGAAAGTGCGACGCCTGTTGTGATTTTTGTTGCTTGTTTTTCCCTGATTGAGTGTTCATCAATGCCCGCAACCATTTTTTCTACCACTGCACTATCAAGTACTGAAGTACCAGAATAGTTTGTCTTTATAAAATAGAATTTCTCCAAATACATGCGTACAAGTTTTGCTCTCGTGGAAAGTTTTTTCTCATTTTTTATTTCCAAAAGCAGATTGTCCGCTTCCATAATAAAACTCCGGTAGGGTGACTGTAGCTGCTGGTGCAGCAACTCTGCAACATTCTTATGGCGCTTGTTCAATGAGGTATGCAAGTATTCCGAGAGTTCGCTTTCATAAATAAACGTTACCGCCCCGAGACCATAATACTCGGTATACAATTTCATATACTTCACATATTCCTGTACGAGATCAAAATCCGAAAGTAAATTTAATTTTCCGATAATATTCTTTGACTTCTCAAACAAATCGTTTGCTTCACTTATTACCAAATGTTTCACATCCTCAAAGTATGCCGCCCCATTTGTATTGATATATTCTAGAACATCCTTCGAGATTTTCTTGTATGCTGCCGCATCTATCCACTCGGTGCTTTTTTGCGTCTTGTCATCTATTGTTTGAGCATAGAAAACACACTTGAAGATATTGCGGCGATTGTTAATCATAATCAACTCAAGAATCGCTGACAACGCAAAGATGCTTCCTTCAATACCGGAAATCCTGTCCGCAAAAAATTCTATTTTTTGCTTACCCATACGGTTACAATATTTTGACTATTCCTCTGTTCGTATCCACCTCTACCAGCATACCATCTTTGAGCACCTGCGTGGCGATTTTCGTGCCGATGATGCAGGGAATTTTCAACTCGCGGGAGATGATGGCGGCATGGGAGGTGATACCACCCTCATTCGTGATAATTGCCAACGCTTTTTTCATGAGAGGCACATAGTCCGGCCGCGTCATACCAGCAACAAGAATTTCTCCATTTTCTATGTCAGCACCCTCAGAATCAAGAATGACACGTACTTTCCCACGCACAACAGGATTGCCTCCGCGAGAGGCAATGTACCCTGTGATTATTTTGCTACCTTCACTTTTTTGCAAAGAATGCAGGAGTTGTTGTATGGTCGCATGATCTCTGTCATAGAGATGCTGTGTAACAATTCCGTTATTTTGATAGGTGGAGTAGAATGTCATGTCGCCTCTTTTTGCAAGGTTTTCCTCGTTTGCTATCGTGCCAGACGTCAGAAACATTTGAATTTCATAAACGAGATAGTTGTGCAGTTTCTCCAGAGGAACATTTTTCTGCACGGATATTTTTTCAAGTATTTTGTCCACGCACCACACTTGCTTTTGAACACATTCTTTCCGTACGTCCTGCATCACAGCAAAAGTCCTGATAAGATCATAGAATGCACGCGCCTCGTCATCAAGCGCATGGCGTGCGATGAGTTTTTCCTGTTCTTTTTTGATACGTGCGACTTTCTGCGCAATAACGTGTCTTGTGTGCTGCAACTCTTCTGTGGTTTTTCTCTCTGCAAGCTCGCGCGCTTCACGCTCAAAAAAATCAACGGTGAGTTCCTTGGACACGGCAAAGCTGTTTTGAATCCAAAAGTAACGCCGCGTGTGTTGTGCGAGCTTGTCTTGCAGATTAGCACCAGCGTTACGAGAGAGATGAAGCGCAACGTCAAGGAGGTCTGCCTTCTCACTGTCAAAAAAAGATTGTTCCGTCGGACTCGTCATCACTTCTATGACATGGCTGCGGTCTTTTTCGCCGACGTGTAAGAGATACTGCACATGATCAGGCGGATGCACGCAGTCTGCTGCCTCCGCAATAATGGAGATGGCGTATTGTTTGTTGCCAAGTGCATAGAGATCATTATAAAGCTCCAGAAGTTTCTTGCCGTCATATGCCTCAAACGCACTACTGCGCACAAGAGCAATGGTTTTGTCCAGTGTGGAACGAATGTTGTGCAACATGGCGATTTTCGTGCGGAAAAATGTTGGCTCGTCTTTGTGTTTTTTGAGCACCCACTGAAATGCTTTCGCGGTTTCATCACTGCGCGTCAACTCATGCACATAGTTTTTTTCGGTAGTATAGAGCACCACGCTAAAAAGATTTTCTTCGTACTCCTGATTGGCATTCAAATAGCACGCGCAGAAAAGACTAATGATCCACGGCGCCGTTTTGGCTTCTTCTAATTTCCATTGATGCTTTTTGAGATCACTCAATTGCATAGGGTTATCGTGAAGCATTTTCCAATATACGGACAAACCCATGATTTGCCCGGACCTCCACGAGATCACCATCGTGCAAAACCTTCGTCGCGACTTTGGTACCGATGATACACGGCACACCGAGCTCACGAGAAACGATGGCGGCATGCGACGTGATGCCGCCTTCATCAGTGACAATGGCAGCGGCCTTTTTCATCGCAGGAACATATTCGGGCGTGGTCATAGAAGCGACAAGTATTT
>JBBTWT010000012.1:0-12976 GCA_038078615.1 Patescibacteria group bacterium
GGCTCCGAGAACTGGGAAGTGTCAACTTGACGCTGCAATGGTACAACGGTTGACATCTTCGGTTTTTTGGTGTATACTGAACAGTCAAGAGTTGATTTGACAATCGAATTTCAACCTGGCACAGGCGTGTCATTTTTCCCGGAGGGCGTCATGAACACGAAAAAACTTTTTGCGGTTCTGGTTGCAGTTCTGATGTCTGGTGTCGCTGGCACGACTTTCGCCGGTGATCGGCACTATGACCGCCACGATGGTTATCGTGGGGACTACGGTCACCGCGGGAACGATTATCGTGGCGGCGGTCATCACCACGGCGGGCGCGATTTTCTGCTCGGCGCCATCATTGGGGGCGTCATCACCGGCGCCGTCATCAACGCCCAGCAGCGCGGCTACTACCAGCAGCAGTGTTGGATGGAGCAGCGACGGGATGCCTATGGCAACCCCGTGATGGTTCAGGTGTGTGCGCAGAACTGATGCGCGTGCACCGAGGCGGTCGGTTTCAGAGGAGGAAACATTCTTCTCTCGAAACCGGCCGCTTTTTCTTTTCTTAAAATGTCTGTTTTGCGCTATACTGGGGAAAAGGAATCATGAATAGCGAATAATGAATCAGGAAAAAATGCAGAGGTATCTTAACTTCTATTTTTTATTCACGACTCTTGATTCATAATTCCTGATTCTTCTTCAAACATATGAAACAAACGAAAATCGTAGCGACCATCGGTCCGGCATCGGAAGCGAAAGACACTCTGCGCAAGATGGCGGAGGCCGGGATGAACGTCGTACGGCTCAACTTCTCGCACGGCGAACACGCCTGGCACAAGGAGATCATCAATCGCGTCCGAGAACTGTCCCATGAATTGAACATGCCGATCGGGATCCTCGCCGACCTCCAGGGGCCGCGCATCCGCACGGAAGTGGCGGAGGATTTCGCGGTAGAGAAGGGCGACAGGGTGCGCGTGAGTGATATTTCCCACAAAGATATCCTGACCGACTTGCCGGCTGTCAAACAAGAAAAGACCATCCTACTCGATATGCCAGGGATCATCGGGAGCGTAGCGGTCGGACACGCCATCCTCATCGAAGACGGGCTGACCGAGCTTACGGTGACGGATGTTTCAGAAAACTTCGTGATGGCAGAGGCGAAGAACGATGGCACGATCAAGAATCGCAAGGGTGTCATCCTGCCGGACTCGCATCTCGTCCTTTCCATACTATCGGAGAAAGACAAGAACGACCTGCGCTTCATCCTGCAGGAAGGCGTCGATTTTGTGGGCGTTTCGTTCGTCGGAACGGCTGCGGATATTGAGAGCGTGCGCAAGGAGATGCGGCGTGTGCTCGGCAAGGATGCGCGCCTGCCGCAGATCGTGGCGAAGATCGAGCGCAAGGAAGCTATCAAGAATCTCGCAGCAATTATCAAGGCGACCGATGCCGTGATGGTGGCGCGCGGCGATCTCGGTATCGAGATGCCGGAGAGCGAGGTGGCGATCCTCCAGAAGCACATCATCGCGGAGAGCCTGAAGTCGGCCAAGCCTGTGATCGTCGCGACGCAAATGATGAAGAGTATGACGGACAACCCCCGCCCGACGCGCGCCGAAGTCTCCGACGTGTCCAATGCCGTCATCGATCACGCGGACGCGGTGATGCTTTCCGAGGAATCGGCGATGGGCAAGTATCCGGTGGAGACGATCGCGATGATGGCGGAGATCATCGGCAAGACGGAGGAATCGCCGTTCGACGACCTCTATCAGGCGCTCGGTCTCAACTTCCGGAGCGAGTACGCGGCGATGATCCGGAGCGTGTACGAGCTGGCGCAGAGCTTCCATGCCAAGGCGGTGCTGCTCCTTTCGATGAGCGGATTCACCGCGCGGCTGCTGTCGCATTTCCGTCCGGAAGGCAGATTGTTCGTGGCGACGAACAGCCGCGCGACGTGGAATCAGCTCGCGCTCGTCTGGGGCGTCGACCCGTATCTCTTCGAGAACGATCAGGCGCTCGACACGTTCATCGATCGGCTGATGCGAGAGACGAAAAAGGACGGCAAGCTCGCAGGCGGCGACCAGGTTGTCGTTTTTCATGGGCGCACGCCGGACCAGGACAGCATGAAGCTTATCGGAATCCGGGAAATCCGCTAGACTGACTCCCGTGCTTTTGGAAAGGTGGTCTCCACCCGAGGCGGATCAGCCTTGGGCTGGGAGTGGTCGAAAGAAATATTGGAAAGGTGGCCGAGCGGTCGAAGGCACACGCTTGGAAAGCGTGCATACCGAAAGGTATCGTGGGTTCGAATCCCACTCTTTCCGCCATAACAAAATCCTCGCCCCTTTTGGGGCGAGGATTTTTGTTCTATAGTGGAATGGAAGGGATTCGAAGGGCGTGAGTTAGAAAGCAAGCGAGCGCAGCTTTCTGTGTGTAGCGCCCAGGCTCCGAGTCGGAGCGAGGAGGAATCCCACTCTTTCCGCAGAAAATTGGCAATTCGTGCTTACAACTCGTCGCAGGGCAATGCTGGTTATTCCCTAAGCAAGGTGCGAAGGCTTATAAGAGGGGTATATGGCTTGTTAACCAGCTTGACTTTCAAGTTAATACTTGTTAACCTTATCAGTAATTGGTGTTAATGATGATTTCTTATGCAAAATAAAGGTAAAAAAGCCATATTCATTTCTATTACCGAGCTTGCCAAAATACTTGGTATCAGTCGTGTGGCCGTTTTTAAAAGAATTAAGAAAGGGAAGATTCCTGCCGAAAGAATTGGGCGATCCTATGCGGTTTCTATGGAGAATGTCACTGATATCGTCCACAATACGGCTCCGAGATCCCTCACTGAAGAAAGAAAAATTGAAATTCAGAAAGCCGTAGAAAAAGTGGTAATGGAATATGGTGAAACACTGAGGCTCCTCGGTAAAGAATAAGTATGCGTATCGACCGAATTGCCATTACGGATGTCGAATATGTCGCTCACCGGCTTGCGCGAGAAACTATGGCGTGGTCAGAACCGATACCGGACTTCAGCACCAGATATACGAACGCACTCGAGAGATCGCTTGGTCAGCCATTCCAGTCGTTTGCCGGCAAACAGCTATATCCGGGGTTGCTGAAAAAAGCCTCCATTCTTTTCTATTTGATGATCAAAAATCATCCGTTTCAAAATGGCAATAAACGGATAGCAATGGCAACCCTGTTCTATTTCTTGTTTGTCAATAAGAAGTGGTTGAGAGTGGATAATCAAGAACTCTATAACTTCGCCAGATGGGTTGCAGAAAGTAATGCAAAGCTCAAGAATGCTACCGTAGATGCGATTGAGATGTTCCTCAAGACATACATGTCTGATCTTGAATAAATAAACTACGAATCAGTATTGATATCGTATGCAGACTATCTTTCACCCAGCCAAGTCGCGCGGGTATGCGAGGCACGGATGGCTCACTACCTATCATTCGTTCAGTTTCGCCGATTATTATGATCCGGCCAAGATGGGCTTCGGCGCGCTGCGCGTCTTGAACGACGATACCATCGAGGCTGGGCAGGGATTCGGACGGCATCCGCATCGTGATATGGAGATCATCACCATCCCGCTGTCTGGTGCGCTCGCGCACGAGGACAGCATGGGCCAGCCCGCAGGAGCTACGCCCACAGCGTTGCTGGCGGGAAACAGGGCGGTGATCGAGACGGGCGAGGTGCAGGTGATGAGTGCGGGGACAGGCGTGGAGCATTCGGAATTCAACGCATCGCAGACGGAAGCGGTCATGGGACTTCAGATCTGGATCTTACCGAACAGGCGTAGCGTGAAACCGCGTTATGAGCAAAGATCCTTTGATCCGTCTTCGTACAAAAACAACTTTTACCTAGTGGTCGGACCGGAAGAAAGCGAAAAAGACGGAACGCTCTTCATCCATCAGGACGCGTTCTTGTCGCTGGCTTTGTTTGATACTGATACGGATATTGAATATGTGCTTCGGAAAAAAGACAACGGCGTATATTTTTTCGTCATTGAAGGCGGGGCGGTGATAGGGGAGAGGACATTAGACAAGAGAGACGCTCTCGGGATATGGGACGCCGAAAAAGTGCTAATACAAGCGAAAAACAGAGCTTTCATCCTCGCTATCGAGGTCCCGATGAAAGAGCGTTTCTAAAATGCTATACTGGAGTCATACATAACTATCAAAAGCTGGAATGATTATGAAGCGGAAGAAAAACGATTATGCGGCAAGAGCGCTCGTGGCGCACAAGAAACTGCGGGGCAAGATCGAGGTGCGTTGCAAAGCGAAAGTAGCGAGCAAGGATGATTTGAGCATCTACTATACGCCGGGAGTCGCCGCGGTGTCTTCGTATGTCGCGAAGCACAAGAAGCAAATGAAGGAATATACGATGAAGGGCAACACAGTGGCCATAGTGTCGGACGGTTCGGCGGTGCTCGGGCTCGGCAACATCGGTCCGGAAGGGGCGCTGCCGGTGATGGAGGGCAAGGCGATGCTGTTCAAAACATTCGCTGATATCGATGCGTTTCCCATCGTGCTCGCGACGCAGGATACCGATGAGATCGTGGCCACGGTGAAGCATATCGCGCCAGGTTTTGGTGGCATCAACCTCGAAGATATCGCTGCTCCGCGTTGTTTTGAGATAGAGAGGAGATTGCAGGCGCTTCTCGATATCCCAGTCTTTCATGACGATCAGCACGGTACGGCGATGGTCGTGCTTGCCGGCCTCATCAATGCGTTCAAAGTGGTCAAAAAGCATCCGCATACAAGCACGGTGGTCATCGCGGGCGCAGGTGCTGCGGGCCACGCCATCGCTACGCTCCTTTTGAAGTTTGGAGTTAGTGACCTCATCATCGTCGACAGTCACGGCATCATAAGCAAAGCACGCACGGACCTCAACTCCTTCAAGCGATGGTTAGCCAAGGTCACAAACAAAGGGGATCACTCGGGATCAGTGGCTGATGCGTTGATCGGGGCAGACATGTTCATCGGCGTTTCGAAGGGCGGCACCATTACCCGGGCGATGGTGGCATCGATGGCACCGCGGGCGATCGTTTTCGCGCTCGCCAATCCGATTCCAGAGATTATGCCGGACGAGGCAAAGGCAGCCGGAGCGGCCGTCATTGCTACGGGACGCTCGGATTTTGCCAACCAGATCAACAACTCTCTCGGATTTCCGGGTATTTTCCGCGGTGCGCTCGATCATGGCGTGCGAGAGATTACCGACGAGATGCTGATCCGAGGAGCCAGACGTTTGGCCGCGCTCATTTCGAGACCGACAAGAGAACGCATCATCCCGCCGCCGTTTATGAAAGGCGTCGTGCAAGCGGTGGCCGGCGCTATCAAGTGAGGGAGCAAAAGAGGACACGCTTCCTCTTTTTTCTTTACCCTGTGAAATCCAGCTCTACTGGTCCGCCCCTGGCGGAATTTATGGTATACTGAAAAAAAGAAAAACTACCTATGCCAGAAATACAATCGGAACAGGAGGGAGCAGAGCAGATGCCATCTGACACGACGCAAGATATGCCGCAGACGAAGGACAGCCCTCACAATGATTCGCGCGAACCGTTGTGGGGGATGTTTTTGATTGCCGGCATGCTTCTCTTTGTCATAGCCAGTGTTGCCGGTATCGGATGGGTGGTGTATACGAAATGGCAATCTGTTCGTATGGCGAAAAATCAGCTGTCTGTCGTATCACTATCAGAAAAAGTGCCAGCCCAAGAAACTCCAGTAGCTGAGCCTGAGCCATCTCAGGATATGAAGCCAGTCGCGGACACACAGGCTGCGGATACAACCACCACTGAAGCGGCCAAGAAATTGGAAATAAGCGTCCTCAACGGCGGATCGGCCAAGGGCAGCGCCGGTGTTTTGACCGAATTCTTGAAAACAGAAGGATACGGAAAAACGGTTCCTGGCAATACGCTGAAAGATTATGTGGGCACAGTGATCTATCACGCCGCCTCTCTTGAGAAAGAAGCCGAAGCGATCAGGACAAGCGTCGCGAAGAAATATCCGCAGGCGAAGATCCTCCCGGCCGATGCGAGCAACAAAGAAACATCCGTTTCCCCAGTGGCTATCATCATTGGAAAATAATCTTTGCGTATGCTCTTGGGTACACGAGATTTCAAGAAAATGCTTCGGCAAGCGTTCATAACGCCCATCGGACTTTTTCTCTTTTTTGTTCTTCCGTCAAGCACGAATTACAAACTTGACAGTCTCGGTTTTGGCGGCGGCGGACTTGGCAATGGAACATCGAGCAACTATTCCATCAATGCTATCAGCGGCGAAGTGAGTGCCGGATCCTTATCAGGCACCAGTTATGATCTCGGATCGGGACTCTCTTTTGTTCAGCAGGCGTGAAGGCTGGTATTCCGGTGTCTCACAAATTTGGCGAAGCGGGGACAGGGAATGTCGAGCGCCAGCTGCATGACTGCGGTATCGTGTATTTCCCCGATCATCCGTATCTCGCCTGCATAATGACGCGCGGCAAGGACACGGATGAGCTGAAGAAATCCATCGTCGACATCTCCCGTTTCATTTATGAGAAAATCGACGAGCAGTATTAGAGGGGGCATTCTCTCCTCCTCTTGTCGAGAGCTTCTCCCGTGCTGTATAATGAGAGCGATATAAACTCTGTGTTTCGAAACCAATGGCTCGCATAGCAAAAACAGAAATTACTATTGAAGCTCCGGCCCCAAAACAAAATCGCGCCCTTTCCGTGATTATCGTGTTGGCAGTTTTGCTCGCGCTCTCTGTGGCTATTGCCGGTTATTTCTATTATCAGTATACGCATTCTGCACCGGTGAACAGCGAAGCCGATGAAGTGGCCAGTCTGACGAAGATTATCGGTGCGATGATGGAGCTGCCGGAAGGGGAGACGCCGACGCTGGCTACCGTGACCGACAAGGACAAGCTGGCCGAACAGCCGTTTTTTCAGAAGGCCGAAAATGGCGATAAGGTGCTCATCTATACCAATAGCGGCCGCGCTATCCTCTATCGTCCGAGTACGGGCAAGATCGTCGATGTCACGACGGTCAATGTGAATACCGCGGAACCGGCCGTTTCGCAATCTCCTGAATCCGGCACCGCGGCTATGCCCGTCCCCGGCGTGCCATCCGACACGGTAGAGAAAGTCGTCGTGCAAAACGTGTCCGTTGCTCTCTATAACGGTTCGACCAAGATCGGCGTGACCAACACGCTCGAAGACCGGATCAAGGCTACGTTTGACAACGTCGAAGTGATAATAAAAGAAAAGGCCGCGAAGAATGATTATCAGGGCAATCTCATCATCGATCTCTCCGGCACGCAGACCGAGCTGGCGCAGCAACTAGCTGACAGCGTCGGCGGTACTATCGGTGCGTTTCCGTCAGATGAAATCAAGCCCGACGCCGACATCCTCATCATCGTCGGCAACAAACAGTAGCCTTATATATAGATAGAAACATCCTGAAACTTTTTGTTTCAGGATATTTTTTTGCGCGACAAACATCTTACTACTTTACTTCAGCGCTACCTCACTTCAGCCCCTCCATTATTTCCGGCATCTCTCCAGCCCTCCCGATCGCTCTCACCCCCCCCTACCACTTCTGTACACAATTTATAACGGTCGTTATAAATTGTGTACGGGAGAAAAGTATGGTATAAATATGAACATGCACAAAAACATAGCGGTATGTAGGAATGGAGTAAAAATAAATATGCAATCAAAAAATGCATCCGGAAAAAGAATGAAGTTACCGTATGGACTCATTGGGAAGGTCATATTGGGCGCGGTTGGGGCGGCGGGGATTTTGAGTATCGCCCTTGTCGCTCCGAATATCTTTCAGGCGGTACATGCGATAAGAAAGCAGCACAGGGGATTGTATCGTCGTTACCAGTCACCAGCCTATGCGAGAAAGGCCGTACAGCGTCTTGTGGATAAGAAAATGGTGGTGGTTGTTCATACGGCCGGTGAAGCAATCATTCGTTTGACAGACAAAGGCAAACGCGAGCTGCTGAAATATACATTGAAAGAAAAGTCATTGACAAAATGGCATTGGGATGGAAAATGGCGGGTGCTTGTTTTTGATATTGCAGAAGAGAATCGTTTGGTGCGAGATCGATTGAGACTGGATATGCAGTCCTTTGGCTTTGTACGCCTTCAGGATAGTGTCTGGGTGTACCCATATGAATGCGAGCAAATTGTTACGCTTCTTAAATCGCAATATATGATTGGGAAAGAGATGTTGTATATGGTGGCGGAAGATATCGAGAACGATGGGTGGCTTAAAAAGAAGTTTGCCCTCGGATAATAACGGGTATTAAACCCCAGGGCAAGCCCTGGACCCAATCCCTCTGCGGCAAGCCGCGGGGTATTGAACCCGATTTTACCGTCCGCCAGCTGGCGGATCGGAAACGAAAGTAAACTTTCGTTTCGCTCGCTTCGTTTGGTAATAAACAAGGCGGAATCGTTGTTTTGACGCCTTACAGCCTGTACACAATTTATAACGGTCGTTATAAATTGTGTACAATGGGATGTTCTGAGCATTCTCACAGAAGCAACACAAAGGGGCATTTTCTTGTATTATTTCATTATTTAGCGCTATGCTAAGGGAGGGTAACTTATATTTTTAGGGACAGTATGTCAGACGGAACCATAGATGAAATCAAGGCGCGGCTGAACATCGTCGAGCTTATCGGCGGGTATGTACGGCTGGAAAAGGCCGGCGCGCACCACAAGGCCTGCTGCCCGTTCCATCAGGAGCGCACGCCGTCTTTCATGGTGAACGAGGAGAAGAATATGTGGCATTGTTTCGGCTGCGGCAAGGGCGGGGATGTGTTCGCCTTCGTGATGGAGATGGAGGGACTGGAATTCCGGGAGGCGCTCAAGATGCTCGCCGAGCGGGCCGGCGTGGAACTGCCGCAGTACAAGGGCGAAGCGAAAAACAAAGAGACTAAGGATCGCATCTATGACCTACTCGAACTCGCGACGAAGTTTTATGAGAAACAGCTGTGGGACGGCTCGGGAAAAGAGAAAATACTCGCGTATCTGCAAGGGCGCGGGCTCTCGGATGACAGCATCAGGAAATTCCGCCTCGGCTACGCGCCGGATGGCTGGCGGTACCTGCTCGAATTCCTGACGAGCAAAGGCTTCAAAGTGGAGGAGCTCGAGCAGGCCGGCCTTATCATAAAAAAATCTTCCGAAAAGCTACAAGCTACAAGCTACAAGCTACAAGCTGATTATTACGATCGTTTCCGCGATCGCGTCATATTCCCCATCTTCGATATTCTCGGCCGCGTCATCGGGTATTCGGCGCGGGTTTCGCCGGGCAGCGACGAATCGCAGGCCAAATACATCAACACTCCCGAGACGCCGGTGTATCACAAGAGTCGCGCTCTCTACGGATTGTTCCACGCGAAACAGGCGATGAAGCAGGCCGGTGCCACGGTGATCGTCGAGGGCAATATGGACGTGATCGCGATGCATCAGGCCGGTATCGGCAACACGGTCGCGGTGTCCGGTACGGCGCTCACGCCCGAGCAGCTGACGATCATGAAGCGCTACGGGAACGACGTGCGTCTCTTCTTCGATATGGATGGAGCGGGGCAGAAGGCGGCGCGCAAGAGCGCGGAACTGGCTCTCGAGAAGGAGCTGTCGGTATCGGTGATCGCGCTCTCGTCCGGCAAGGACGCCGCCGATATGGCCAAGGAGAGTCCGGAGAAATTGCGCGAAGCGGTCGCGCAGTCCCGACCCGCGTTGAAATATTTCTTGGAAGCGAGTCTCTCACAGCATGATACAACGACGTCCGATGGCAAGCGCAAGATAGTCGACGGGTATGCGGAACTCCTGATGTTCGTGAAGAACCCGATCGAGCGGGCGCATTGGATCAAGGAACTGGCGCGGGCGATACGGATGGAAGAAAAGCTCGTGGCGGGAGCGGTCAATGCGATGTTTCTGGCGCGAGAACGACGCGAGCGGTATACTGCGCCTGCGGCAGGCACAACAGATCCTCTGCGCGCCGCCGTATCTTTCGGCAAGCGTTCCGAACTGCTGCGCGAAGAATTGGTAGGGCTGATGTATGCCGACAGCACCGTCAGGCAGGCGCTTCTCGGGCTTCTGATGGACGGCGAGACGAAGGCGTTTCTGGAAAAACATCCGCTCTTCTTCTTCCTCGTTCAGGCAGGCGATCGCGAGCCGTTGTCGCTCATCGAGGATCCTGTGCTGAAGAGCGAGGCGACGAGGCTCTCTTTCCGCGTCTTGGAATCGCCGGACTTCATCGATGTCGCGCCGGCAGAGCGGACGGGGAAAATGCTCGAAATCGCTAGGGGGTATGCGGAACATCTGAAAACCGAAATCACCAAGCGCGAGAAGCTGATAGCGCTCGAGCAGGCTCTCGGCGAAGCACGGGAGCAGAAAGACAAGGAGCTCGAGAAAAAGCTCGTGGCGCAATTCACGGATATTTCCTTGGACAGATCGTAGAAAAGTTGCTAGGATGAGGTATTCGCTAAATAAAACAGTATGCCAAAAAAGATGAAAAAAGCCGCCAAAAAGCCGAAAAAGGCTGTCAAAAAAGCCGCTCGAAAAAAAGCCGCCAAAAAACATCGCGCAGTCGCCAAGAAGAAGCACGCGAAGAAGACCGCGAAAAGATCGGCGGCCAGGAAAAAACACGTCAAGCCCGTGAAAAAGAAAACCGCGCGCAGCAAGGAACAGATGCAGGAGAAGCAGGATGCGCTGACGGAGCTCTTGGCGCGCGGCAAACAGCGCGGTTTCGTCACGGAAGACGAGATCATCCATATCCTCCCCGATGTGGAGCAGGATCTCGACCATCTCGAGAACCTGTATGAGCACCTCGAGACTTCCGGTATCCGCGTCGTCGGATCGGAAGAGATGCTCAAGCTCGAAACCACGAAGGTAGGCGAGCAGTTCGGCAAGAAAGGACATCATAAAGGCAGGGAAAAAGCGCCGGCGAAGGCCAAGGACAAGATGATGGATCTCGGCGAGGAGAGCACCTCGGATCTCGTACAGATGTACCTGAAGGAGATCGGCCGCGTGTCGCTCTTGTCCGGCGAGGAAGAAGTGCGTCTCGCCAAACTCATCGAGAAGGGCGATCTGGCCGCGAAACAGCGTCTGACCGAGGCGAACTTGCGTCTCGTGGTGAGTATCGCGAAGAAATATGTCGGCCGCTCGCACAATCTCTCGCTTCTCGATCTCATCCAGGAAGGGAACATCGGATTGTTCCGCGCCGTCGAGAAATTCGATTACCGCAAGGGCTACAAGTTCTCGACGTACGCCACGTGGTGGATCCGCCAGGCGATCACGCGGGCGCTGGCCGACCAGTCGCGCACCATCCGCATCCCGGTGCATATGGTGGAGACGATCAACAAATACGCGCAGATCACCCGCCGCCTCGTGCAGGAACTCGGTCGCGAGCCGCTCGCCGAAGAGATCGCCGCGGAAATGAACCTGGAAGTGGACAAGATCCGTCATATCCAGAAGATCTCGCAGGAAACCGTGTCGCTCGAGACATCGGTGGGTGACAACGAGGACGACAGCGTGCTCGGCGACTTCATCGAGGATACGGAAACGGTGATGCCGCACCAGTCGGCCTCGCGCAAACTCCTGAAGACGCACATCTCGGACATATTGAACGAGCTCACTCCGCGCGAGCAGAAGATCCTGCGCATCCGCTTCGGTCTCGAGGACGGCGTGACGCACACGCTCGAGGAAGTCGGGCAGGAATTCGGCGTGACGCGCGAGCGCATCCGCCAGATCGAGGCCAAAGCCCTCGAGAAGATCCGCGAGCACGGCAACATCAAGAAGCTGAGGGATTATTAAAGCAGCTTTTGACTCGCAGTTTTTTATGCCGCATATCCATACCGGACCAGGTCAAGTAGATTTCGTAGTGAATGTATACATTGTCTATCGGGATAAGGTTCTCTTGCGGTTTCATGAAAAACATCATATGTGGCTTTCGGTAGGCGGACACGTCGAGCTTGATGAAGCGCCGGAAGACGCCGCGATACGAGAAGTGCAGGAGGAAGTGGGACTGGCAGTGAAGCTCTGGTCGGGAAACAGGGTTCAGTTCATGAATGGCTTTGCGGATGAACAGTATCGCGAGCTCATCCCGCCCTTGCTTATGAATATTCATAAGATCGATGAAAATCATCGGCACCTCAGTCTCGCCTATTTCGCGACAGCGGAAACGGACATGGTTACCGAACCGGACACCTACGAAAAGAGCGGTGGCTGCATATGGCTGACACGAGAAGAACTGCAAGCTCATCCGGATATCGATCAAGCAACCAAATATTATGCCGCAAAGGCCCTGGAGGTATTGGCGAGTTAGGGCGCAGGGTTGCCAAGACCGTTATCTTTGCGTATAATCAATTTGTTTTACTTTTCGGTAAAATCCTTAACAATCAGTATTCCGGGGTTCCGCCAGCTGGCGGATCAGCGGTAGAACATATGGACTATGTATACTGTTTACGCCGTTTATAATAAAACACGAAAAAAAATATACATCGGGCAAACGAGCAATCTTGAGAATAGACTACAGCTTCATAATAACGGCACGTTTAAAGGGTATACTGCGCGTTTTGATGGCAAGTGGGCTGTAATCTACACTGAAGAGGTTTCAACTAGGCAAGCAGCGTTACAAAGAGAGAAGCAGTTGAAAAGCTTTCGGGGGAGAGAGTTCGTTAAAAAACATATTCCGGGATAGCTCAGCGGTAGAGCAGGTGACTGTGGACGATAAACGCAGCCTTGCCGGGAAACCGGCAAGTGAAGAATGAGGTGAATTGCTGGAAGCCTGTCATTCGCTTCGGCGCGAATCATGGTGATCAGCAGCCGAGCCCCGCTTAGCGGGGAAGGTTCAGAGACTATCTCGCAAGAGAGTAGTCCCGATAATCATCGGGACGAAGCGCCTCACCCCTTATTCCAAGGCGGAAAAGGGGATGATATAGTCCATGCTTGTTGGAAACAACGAGAGTACGTGTAATCACTTGGTCGTCGGTTCGAATCCGACTCCCGGAGC
>JBBTWT010000013.1:0-15484 GCA_038078615.1 Patescibacteria group bacterium
TAGGCTTATCAATTTCTGATAAGCTTCTAAAACATCGGAAGGTACTGCTTGATATATTTGGAATCCTTTTTCCGAGTACGCTTTGATTCTTTGGAGATCTCCCACCATTATGTTTATCATGGAGTCCTTCGTGATTTCATCTGTTGGATATTCTTCGAATGGAATTTTCGGGGAGATAGCAATACAATCTTTCTCTGGCCAAATTTTCTTGAATGTTGCGTATGCGCGTCGTTCCATATATGGCTTCTGGACAAGGATGAATGAATTGAAATCGAAGCCACTTCGTCTCAGGATCTCTTTTGAAAATTCTATGTTTTGGCCCGTATTTGTGGATTTATTTTCTATGATGATTTTATCTTCTGGTATGCCACGTGCAAGTGCGATGTCCGCAAAAGTTTTTGCTTCTGTCTTGTCAAATACACCATTAGTGAAGCGGCCGAAACCGCCAGAAAAAAGTATGTAGGGAGCAAACCCCCGAAAAAATAAATCTATTGCATAATGAGCAACTCTTTTATCTTGGCTACCGAGTACAAAAATACAGTCGGCCTTTTTAACCTGGTGATTCATGTGGTGATACTCCCAGAGCATCTTTGCAAGAGTGTCCACATCTTGGGACTTTTTCATAAAATTCTTTTCTCCTCTATTGCCCAGTATTTAGTCTGAAAGAAAGGAGGGTGCTTGACGTTGTGACGAACGCTTCGTTTGTTTTTTCATTGACGGTGATGGTAAGGGCCCCGGAGAGCTGTTCGGAGAAATATTGCGCGATGAGCGTGCCGTTCTGGCTCCAGACGAGGATGCGTTTGTTATCCGCATCGAGCGCGTAGACATTGACGAGTCCTGGATGGGTGAAAAGGTGCGTGATGGAAAGAGGAGTATTCGGAGCCTCAAGGTCTTTCACGAATTTCCCGCGGAAGAATGCCTGGACGGTGTCCTTGTTTGGCGCGACAAAAATGGTTTCGCTTATCGCCATGCGCGAACGTTCTTCGAATGTAACGGGATCTTTCAGCCAGAGGGATGCGGAACCGAACCCTCCCTCAGCGCGCGGGAACCGATAGATCTGGTTATTCGCATCATCCAGGACGTACAGATAGGTGAGATAGGTGCCGATATCCCTGACTGATGCCCCCGCAGGAAGCGCGAGGGTATTTTTGACGAAAGTACGGCTGATCGGACTCCAAGCGAAAAGCTCCTCGGCATCGGTATGGACGAATATGAGCCGCAGATCGTCCATCGGAGCGGCCAGGCGGATGGAGCCGCTTCCGGCAGGCAGTGCGTACTGTTTGTCTTCGCGCACATTCACGATGCCTTTGGCAGTGATGATATAGATGTCGGTATCCAGCAATACGGAAGTGATGATGTTTTCTTCCCGGGTCGCGAGTACCGCAGACGTTGCGAGGAGCCGCGCATTCTTTTCGGTTTCGAGGAAAAGCGCGGAGGCTTCAGGCTGCGGCGTTTCTGCGATCGGAGTCGGAACATCTTCTTGCGACGAGCGTGTGGAAAAAAAGATGCCCGCGCCGAGTGCGATGATGAAAACAGCGCCACCGATCAGGATGATTTTCCGGCGCTCCGGGGATACGCTGTGCAAGCGAAAGAGCAGGCGCCCGCAGAAGCGCGTTTTATATGCAAGCATTCTCGGAATCGAGCGGAATCGAGCGTATCCTTTTTGGCAGATATTTTGGATACGATAAACCGCAGCCGGAGCCTTATGCCGGAGATATCCTGCCGGGAGCTCTTGGGGTATGACTGTCGGTTCCGGAATGCCGTTTTTTTCGTAGAAGGTGGCAAGTTTCTCTTTCATAAAATCCGGAACATCCATGTTGTCGTCCGTACCGGGATGGATCGGCAATGAAGAAGGAGACGCGGATTTCGACAGAGCCGGGTGCTTGCCCCTGTACCGTATTGAGGAAACTCCCCTCTGCCATCGTCTGCGCAAGAAACGCAAAACTTTGCGCGCGACGACTCCTTCTTGTTCCGTGAGCGCATCAAAGAAGATACGTACCTGTTTTTTTCCCTTACGTATGAGTTTTTTCTGAGAAGCGAAAAATGAGCTGAATCTATGGAACATATCCTGAAGCGAGAGCTGAGCACGTTCAAAGACTGGATGTGCCGGCGGTCTTCCCGGCGTATCTCCCTGGACATAGATATGGCCTGTCTTGGAATCGACATATTCTGAAGGAAGAGGGGTTCGCTTTTCGTTTTTTGTCTGTTGAGAAGAGGCTTCTTGCATTTTTATCTTGGCAATGAAAGCGTTTTGACTGAAGACATTGCGAGGAGTTTCCTGAATTTTCTGCTCTCGTGCGTGCGGCACAGGTGCAGGGGCGCTTTCTTGGAAATCAACGATGAGCGTGCCGGCCATATCGAGCTCATTGATGAGAACGGTACGCAAGAACTGCGCAAAGCGCTCCGCATCCATGCGCAAGGCGTTTTTTTCGAGATCCGGAAGGGAGAGCAGCCCGAACAGTTCCGGCGAAGTGAAAATGACTTTATCTTCGGGCACCATGCGACCGCTTGAGATCTCAACGAATGTTTTGATGGGATGAAGAGAGGATTCAACGGATGCGAGACCGGCGCTTATTTCCCCAAAGCTGCCATTTCGCAAAAGGATAATCTCTGCGTCGCCGGTCACTGAGAAGTGGAGATTGCTTTTTTCCAGCACGCCGAGCGCGCCATGGAATTTTCCGAGCCAGGCGATATTGCCGTGCTTCACGAGTTCCGCAAGCGCGAGATTGATCTTGTGGAGAGCCGCCTCGAAACTCTCGACAGCGCCGCGCCGAGGATTGCTGAAATATTCCTTTTTAGCGACGGACGCAAGAAAGTTGACTATATAGGCCGAATCTTCGCTTTGATCTGCGATTTCAAAGACACCAATCAGCGTGCCAAGCAAGCTTTTGGCAATGTTTTCATCGCTGTAGCTGAAAACTTTGACGAAAGGCTCGATAGAGCGCCCGTTCGCCACGAGGATTTCTGTTACGGTTTTCTCTAACTCGGCAACCGTCCTGATTTTTTCCTGACGTTTTTTCTCTAACATACTTTTCCAGTATACCACAGAAAAGCTCTTTCTAGAGAGCTTTTCGCCCTTTTCTGCCAAGGATGCGGCATTCCGCGGGTTCTTTTGACTTTTATCGCCTTTTTCCATATACTGGGAAAGAAAGATTTCCCCGTATATTTTAGTAACGATTGCAACTCTATGTCGCTTGTCCTCTTTGATGCGCTGTTCGGATCGAAAGCCCGCGCCCGCCTCATCCGCTTCTTCCTGCTCAATCCCGGAGCGGAATTCGGAACTGCCGAAGTGTCCGAGAAGACGCTGATCGCGAAACCGGAAGCGACCCGCGAACTGGCTCGTCTCGCCAAGATGAGGCTCGTCATCGAGCGTTCCCGCAAGGGACGGAAGTGTTTCGCTGTCAACGAGGAATTCCCTTTCTATACGGAATTGAAAAGCCTGGTCTCGAAGCTGAATGTTCACGCTCAGTCGCAGGTCTTCCGCAAGCTGAAGATCGTCGGCGAGGTCAAGTTGATCCTCATCAGCGGGCTGTTTCTCAATTATCCGAAGAGCAAGGTGGATATGATTCTCGTGATGAACAATGCCAACCGGACGAAGCTGAAACATGCGATAGCGCATCTGGAGGCGGAAGTGGGCAAGGAGATCCGTTTCGTGCTGATGAACAGCGAGGAGCTCCATTACCGGCTGAATATGCTCGATCGTTTTTTCATCGAATTTCTCGAAGGGCCATACGAAGAGGTGACGAACAAAGTTCCCGAGCTGAAGCGCTTTGTCGCGGGCTTGAAGAAGTGACGTTTCTTAAGGAGAGGGTGCGCGTATGGTATCGTGGATGATCATTATTCTGTTGTTCGGAGTGGCCGGTCTCGTTTTGTGGCTGGTTTTTTCTTTGCGCGGACGGCCGTCCGCTGCCGAGAGCGCCAAGACGGAGATAGAGGGGATGAGCCGCCGTTTCGATGAGCAGCTGCACGCCGTCGCCAATACGTTCAATCAGCAGCTCGCGAATTTCCAGCACACGCTCGACAATCGCCTGGCGGACAATGGCAAGCGTCTCGATGCGCGCCTCGACGGAGCGGCCCGCTCGTATGCCGATGTGCAGAAGAGCCTGCAGCAGATGCAGCATTCGAGCGAAAAGATCCTCGAAGTTGGCAAAGAAGTGGCGTCGCTCCAGGAGATCCTGAAGGCGCCGAAAATACGCGGCGGTTTCGGAGAGCTGATGCTCCATGATCTGCTCTCGCAGATGCTGCCGAAAGACAACTTCGCCCTGCAGTACGCGTTCAAGAGCGGGGAGGCGGTCGATGCCATTATCAAGCTGAAGGGCGGCATGGTCAGCGTCGACTCGAAATTTCCCTTGGAAAATTTCAAGCGCATCATCACGGCGAAAACCGACGAGGAGAAACGCGCGGCGCGCAAGCAGTTCTATGCCGACGTGAAAAAGCACGTGGACGCGATCGCGAGCAAATATATCGTTCCGGAAGAGGGGACGCTTGATTTCGCGCTGATGTATATTCCGGCGGAAAATGTCTATTACGAGATCATCATCAAGGATGACGATGAGCAGGGACTGCTCGATTATCTGACGCAGAAGCGTATCATGCCGGTCTCGCCGAACTCCTTCTACGCGTATATGCGTACCATCCTGTTCGGATTGCAGGGACTGCAGATCGAGAAGCGCGCCAAAGAAATCATGGGACAGCTGGAGAAATTGGCTCGCGAGCACGGGAAATTCGAGCAGGAATTCGATATCCTCGGCAAGCATATCGGCAGCGCCAGCAAGAAGTTCGATGACGCGGAGAAGCGCCTGTACAAGGTGACGAACCAGCTCGAGCATGCGCGTCTCGGCGTGGAGCATGGCCGGGCCGAATCCTTGCCGGCGCCGGAAGAGACATCAGCCTGATACGACGAACATATGTTGAATAATGAAACAACACTTGCAGCCATACGCTGGGACATCGACGTCGCTCAGTCGGAAAAGGAAGTGTCTTTTTTCAAAAATACGATTGTGCGGGCACTGCTTGGCGTAAACCTCTTTTTTGCCGGTGTTAATTTTGGCGTGCTGGGTTATTTTATCCGTCCCGCCGATAGTCTCTTGGTGCTGCATTATAACGTATATTTCGGCGTAGAGATCCAAGGGGTGTGGTGGCAAGTGTTTATCCTTCCGATCGCGGGAGTGTTTTTTTTGTTTGGGCATACCATCTTTGCCCGTGCCTTCTATGAGAAGTCTGAACGGATCGCCGCTTATCTTATGCTGTTTGGTTCAGCGCTGCTGAATGGCGGCATATTGATAGCGGGGGTGGGCATAGCTTTTATCAATTATTGAGTTCCGGAAAAATTTTTTGATTCGCCAGACGTATGTGGATTGAGCTTTTTCTTACCCCATTTCTCACAGCCTTTACGCTGACGGCAGGGCTGATTCTCTTGTTTTTACTGACTCCGCTTTTTCGGCGGGCAGTATGGCGATCGGAAAGACGCCATGGCCATAAAAAAAGCGTCTCGCGTCTCGGGGGTGTTGCGATGCTCGCGGCATTCGTCTTTGCCGTGTTTTTTGATTCGCATCTCGTTTTGACGCGGGAATTCTATGGCGTGCTGTTCGGAGGGGCGCTCATCTTTATTTTCGGGCTGTGGGATGATTTGAGCGAACTTGGGTGGAAGATCCAAGTTTTTTTTCAGGCGGCCATTGCAGCACTCGTCTTTATTTTTGGTATGCGTATCACGACGCTCACCAATCCCTTTGGCGGAGTATGGCTTGTGCCGTACGGCGATCTCGTGCTGCCGGGATTCATCATCCTGTTCGTGTGGGTGTTTTTGGTGATGAATGCCATGAACTGGCTGGATGGCCTCGACGGCTTGTGCGGGGGGGTCTCGCTCATCACGTTCGCCACTATTTTTTTTCTGAGCCTGAAACCGGAAGTGTATCAACCGCCCATCGCCATTCTCGCGGTTGTCGGGACAGGAGTGGTCGCGGGGTTTCTCCTGTTCAATATCTATCCGGCCCGTATCCTGGCGGGGACGGTCGGTTCGATGTTCATGGGTTTTCTCGTCGCGACGCTTGCGGTCATCGCCGGTATGAAAATCGCTACAGCCCTCTTGGTATTGTCGCTGCCCATCGCGGATGCTTTGTTTGTCATTTGGCAGCGTTTGCGGGAAGGAGTATCCGTATTTCAGTCTGACAAGCGCCACTTGCATTACAAACTTATGGAACTTGGCTGGTCTGAGCGCCGTGTCGCCTTGTTTTTCTTTTGTGTGACGGCGCTTATCGCTCTCGTCGCTCTGAACACCCAAGCGTTGGGGAAATTTGTTGCCTTGCTTCTGGTGCTTGGCATAATTTTTTCCCTTCTTTTCTTTGTGGATCGTAAGACGCGGATGAAAAAACAAATGGTATAAGCAGTCATCAAACGGGCAGTATGCTCTATCCATCCGCTAAACAACGGCTCCTCATTTTTTTCGGTGGTGCATTGATCGTATCAGGAGGATTCGTGTGGCTGCATACTTTCAGGCAGACAACTGACGGTACTGTGCCGAAGGCGGCGTCTATCGGGGAACAGACGTATGCTTTGGAAATAGCTGACACCGATATCGAGCGCGCACAGGGGCTGAGTGGGCGAGACAGCCTGTGTCAAGAATGCGGGATGCTGTTTGTGTTTGAAAAACCTGGGCGATACGCATTTTGGATGAAGGATATGCGCTTCTCCCTTGATATTGTTTGGCTCCTCGATGATACCGTTGTATTTGTGGCTCGTGCAGTGAGCCCGAACATCTCGCGTATTCTGAGTCCGGCGGTTCCGGCTGATCAAGTTCTTGAAGTGAATGCCGGCGCGGTCGAAAACCTGGAGGTGGGAGAGCGTGTTCGATTCTTGTATTGAATAACGATAAAACCCCGCCGTTGCGGGGTTTTATGTACTTTATAAAAGGAACATTTCAAACAATACAGGGTGCGTTTAGCGATAAGCGCTGACGCGTGCGGAATATTTTTTCAGGTTCTGTAACTGTCTGTCATTCAATGTCTTGGACTTCTCAATGCCTTGCTTGATGAGGTCTTTGGAGAATTCGATCGATGTGTTGGGTGTTACCGTTCCCCGGAAATCGACATTTTTGCGAAGGTAATCCTCGATATAGACCTTATGCTCGGCAGTAAGTGATGAATCCGCGTTCTTTTCGAGGTAATGAGCGAGAGCGCGGCGTGCCAGATGAGTCGTGCCATTTCCACGGTCAGCCTGTTCGACGAATGACGTTTCGGTTTCGCGGCTGAGTTCCGCGGTCACGACAGCACTCGTCTTCGTTTCCGTCTTCATGGCGCTTGGCGTCTGGCTGTCTTGTTGGCCGATTTCGGATTGGGTAGCGTCTTCTTCTCCACCCTTCGTTTCGAGCAACGTGTTCGTATCGTCATCGGAGATGGTCTGTGTGCGCTGCGAGTACGAATAGATACCCAGAGCGATCGCGGCGACAATGAACACGCTGACGATGATACGGAGATTTTCCTGAATCCACGCTTTTGCCTGGTTGGCAGGCGTTTCTTCAAAGATAGGATCTTGCTGTTCCATAGTGTTCACCTCTCTTTCTAGCTTATGAGTAAAGTTGTGAAAGTACCGCTTGCGTTGAAGCCTGTTTCAGCTTACCATGGCTATCTTTTGTGTCATTGGTAAGCTCTCGACCCCCTCTCTGTTCATACTACGTCTTTGAAAAATGGCTGTCAACTGGACAAAAGAGCCGATTTTTGGCGTAATAGAAGGAAATTTTTTATGGAAAAATTGAGAATTACGAAGTAAGAATCCATGCCCGTCCGACTTGCTTCGTCCGCCCAGATTCGGCAAGGACGGCCAGAGCTTTAGCGAGGCGAACAGGCGGGAGGAATGGCGAGTGGTATCTGGCGGATATGTTTTTTCTCCGTGAAGAGAAAGAGAATTCGTAAAAAATCTACGATTTTTTTACTCGCAGTCTCTCGACCCAGCACTACATTCTTGCAAATCTGATATCTTATTGTCAGCAAGGATTCTTCCTGGAATGAGTGCGGGGTTGACAGACTTTATTTTTTCTTTGTATTTTATGAAAAAAAGAGTATAATGAAAGCATACGGGAAATTTTTTCCGCATCACGCACAAAAAACAAAACATGTGCCGTGTGAAATAAAAAATAATCCTCTTTTCTTCCATGCCGCATAAACGTATGCGGAAGGAAAACGAGAAGGAGAATATAGAAGGAGGTGAGTATTATGGCAGCCAAGAAAAAGGCCACCAAGAAGAAGGGTGGCAAAAAGAAAGGTAGCAAGAAGCGCAAGTAGTCTTGCCTTCCCAGTTCTTTTGGTTAACAAACAAAAATCCCCGAACCATTATCCGTCAGCTGACGGAGGCAGAGGGGGTTTTTGTTTTGTTGTCGGTCGTTTGTAGGGCTCTTGAGAGGCATATTCTCACGATGCGGTCCTGGCCGGAGAGATCCTGAAAGACGGACACTGTCGCGTGCGGGAACCGTGTCGCGAGAGAGGCCTGGAGCAGCGGCGCCTGCTCGGGACTGATTTCGAGAAAGAGAATGACGGGCTTCGACAGGCTTGCCGTCTGATCAAGCAGGCGATCGTAATGATCGAGTCCGGTTTTGCCGCTCAGGAGCGCGCTTCGCGGTTCGAAGCTTTTCACGGTATCCTCGGCGGCCTGATAGATTTCTTCCGAAAGATAGGGAAGGTTGGCCGCGATGATGAGCTCATCCGCCGCCGCGATGGCATCTTGCACCGGCGCCAGGAGATCGCCCTCGTGAAATCCGATGATGCCGTCGACGGCATGCCGCGCGGCGTTTTGTTTCGCGACGGCGAGCGCATCGGCGGAAATATCCGAAGCATGCAGCGTGAACGTGAATGTGGCATTGCGAATGGAGCATCGGGCATGAGACCTCATAAGCTCGGACGCGATCGAAATGATGATATTTCCGCTCCCGGTTCCAATATCCGCAATCAGGATTTTCCTCCCCGATCCTGACCCTTGATCCTTGACCCTTGATTCCGTCTCGTTGAGCACAAGCTCGACCATATGTTCCGTTTCCGGTCGGGGGATGAGCGTATCGGAAGTGACGACAAAGTCCCGGCCGTAGAACTCCTTGCGGCCGGTGATATACGCTACCGGCTCACGGTTGAGGCGACGTAAGAAAAATTCCCGCGCTCGCATCTCGCTATCGCCATCGGGCTCATATTCCGGATGTGCCAGAAGAAAAACCTTGTGTTCGCCAGTCGCATGCGCGAGCAGAACGAAAAAATCTTCCGGTGCGATCCGCGCTTCGGACGATGGCGCAAGGAAGATTTTCTGCAGCTCGCCGATGGTCATAAGGGCAGATACCAGCCAGCGGTTCACGATGCACAAGCAATGGAAATACAGCGCTCCCGGGCGTTTGTGTGTTGACTGTTTTCTTTTATTATTTGTTCTCTGGTGACTGTTGCTCAAGCTTGAGCCGGATGTCTTCTTCTTCCAGAGCGGTGATGATCGGTTCGATCTGGCCGCCCAGGATCAGCGGGATATTGCTCCAGGACATCTTGATGCGGTGATCGGTGATGCGATCCTGGGGAAAGTTGTAGGTGCGGATCTTCTCGCTGCGGTCGCCGGTGCCGATCTGGCTCTTGCGCGCGTCGCCCTGTTCCTTGGCGCGTTTCTCCTCCTCCATCTGATAAAGGCGCGAGCGCAGGACCTTGAGAGCCTTTTCCTTGTTTTTGATCTGGGATTTCTCGTCCTGGCAGCTGGCGACCAGCCCGCTGGGTATATGCGTGATGCGTACCGCGCTGTACGTCGTGTTCACGGATTGCCCGCCGGGGCCGGAAGAGCAGAACCGGTCGATGCGCAGATCGGTCGGATTGAGGACGACTTCGACATCCTCGACCTGCGGCAGTACGGCCACCGTCGCCGTCGATGTATGGATACGGCCGGATTTTTCCGTTTCCGGAACGCGCTGCACGCGGTGTACGCCTGATTCGTATTTCATTTTCCGATATACTGGTGTCGCGCCGCCGCCGCGGTTGATCTCAAAAACGACTTCCTTGAACCCGCCCACCTCCGTCTGGTTGGAGTGGAGTATGACGGTCCGCCAGCCCTGCTTTTCCGCGTAGTGGGAGTACATGCGGAACAGTTCCGTGGCGAACAGGCTGGACTCGTCGCCGCCGGCGCCGCCGCGGATTTCGACGATGACATCCTTGTCATCGGATGGGTCTTTGGGCAGAAGCAGATGCTTCAGCTCTTCTTCGAGCCTGTTTTTTTCCGAAGCCAGGGCGAGATTCTCCGTCATCGCCATATCCTTGAGTTCCGCCTCCTCCTCGTTCTGCGTCAGTTCGGCGTTGTCATGCATGCTTTTTTCGATGGCGCGCAGCCGCTCGATGCGCCCTATGATGGCATCGAGTTCCGCCTTCCGCTTGCCGAGTGTGACGAGTTTTTTCTGGTCGCGCGCGGTTTCAGGCATGCTCAAAAGCCCGGTGATATCCTGGTATTCGCGTTCGATTGCCGTGAGCAGATCCTGCATATTTGAAAAATATTTTCGTATTGGAAGACTAGCATGAATGCTTCCGAGAAAGCAAAAATCCCGGTCCGCCCACTGGCGGATGGGATTCGATGGCGTCGATACCATGCGCTACTTTCCTTCAGCGGAAGATTTTGCCCTCTGCACCGCGACTTTTTCGACTTCAGCCTTGGCCTTGGAAACCTTGAGGCGGGCTGCCTGTTTGGCTGTGGATTTTTCGGAAAGCTTCTTGAAACGGTCGACGCGGCCGGTGGCATCGATGAATTTCTTCTTGCCGGTATAGAACGGGTGGCACTGCGAACAGATTTCCGTGTGCATTTTTTCGACGGTCGAGCCGGTAACGAGCACTGCTCCGCACGAGCAGGCGATGGTGGCTTCTTTGAAATAGGTTGGGTGTATTCCTGTCTTCATATGGATAGGGACGAAAAAAAGTAATGTAGGAAAAGTCTAGCACGGAGCCGGCAAATTGACAAGCCCTGCGTTTTTGGTATACTAAGGACTGTATTTTCCCTATCGTCTCATTCGTGAGCGAATGGATGAAATCAGACATACTGTCCCGATGAGTCCGTTCCTGGCCTGCTCTTGCAGCGCTTTCAGGACTCGTAACAAGGGAGAGTAGGTGGCCCCGAAGACGGGCGATAATCTAATAAGGAAGCAACAGTATGTCGGAAACGACCACGGTAGTCACCGGTTCCGGAGTCCCGCAAAAGGCTCCGCAGGCGGAAATAGGCGGAAATTATTTTGCCCTGTTCGATTTTGCGAAACTCGATGCCGGTCTCGAGGGACTCCTCAAGGCGGGTGTGCATTTCGGGCACCTGAAGTCAAGGCGTCATCCGAAAATGGACGAATACATTTTCACGACACGCAAGAATATCAATATCCTCGACCTCGAGAAGACGATGGGGAAGCTCGAGACGGCTGCCAGATTTCTCGCCGAAGTGGCGAAAAGCGGCAAGCCGATCCTGTTCGTCGGAATGAAGAAGCAGACGCATGATACGGTGAAGTCGCTCGCTGCCCGTCTGGGCGAATCGTACGTCATCGATCGCTGGCTCGGCGGCACGCTGACCAACTTCGGAATGATCCGCGGACGCGCCAAGTATCTCAACGAGACGCATGACAAGATCGGCCAGGGCGCATTCAAGAAATACACGAAATTCGAACAGGCGAAAAAAAGCGAGGAAATCGAGAAGCTTGAGAGAAAAGTCGGAGGCATCAGGCATATGGAGCAGCTGCCGGGCGCTATCGTGATAGCGGATATCAAGGAGGCGGCGCTGGTTCTCCATGAGGCCAGAAAAATGCATATCCCGGTAGTCGGCGTCACGGATACCAACACGGACCCGAGCTTCGTGGATTATCCGATTCCGGGCAATGACGATGCCCTTTCCTCGCTCCGGCTGCTTTTGGGCGCTTTGGGCAAGGCTATCCTGGCGGCGAAGGAAAAAGTGATAGCGGAAAAGGCCGCCGCAAAAGAGGCGAAAACCGCGGAGCAGCCTCTCGCGTAGGTTTGCCAGTGGAATACCCGTTCGTTTTGCGCCTCACAAGACTGCAAGCTAAAACCTAAACGCTATCATTATCGAGTATGGGTTCGATGGAACAGATCAAGATGCTGCGGGAAAAGACGGGGGCAGGCGTCGTGGATGTGAAAAAAGCCCTGGACGAGGCGCAAGGCGATGAGACGAAAGCGATCGAGATACTGCGCAAGCGCGGTCAGGACAAGGCGCTGAAGCGCGGTGATCGCGAAGCGCACGAAGGCATCGTCGTATCGTACATCCATTCCAATAACCGCATCGGCGCCCTGGTGAGACTCCTTTGCGAGACGGATTTCGTGGCTCGCAACGAGGAATTCCGCGAACTCGGCCGCGATATCGTCATGCATGTCGCCGCATCGTCGCCGCAGTATATCAGACCGGAAGACGTGCCGAGCGGACTGATAGAGAAAGAGAAGGATATCTGGCGCGAACAGCTCGCTTCCGATGGAAAGATAGGAGACATGATCGACAAGATCATGCCGGGGAAAGAAGAGAAATTCCGCCGCGAGATATCGCTCCTGACCCAGCCATTCGTCAAGGATCCGAGCAAGACCGTCGGAGAGCTGATCGCGGAGAAGGTTCACAAGATCGGAGAGAATATCCAAGTCGGCGGTTTCGTGCGTTACGAAATCTAGCGGATTCTTCAGATAATAGGAATAATAATAGGAACAGCATAATTCCGACCTCGCGCCTGCAAATCTTATGTGGTATCTCATCGTCCCGCCGATCATCGTTATCGCAAGCCTCTCATTTGTGCTTTGGTATTTTTCTCGTAAGGGCGCTGATCCTCTTATCGCCGAAAAAGCTTTCCGACTGGGTGAAAAAGCGCAGCAGCAAATATCCTTTGCGCGCACGAAAGCTTTTCTGCTCCGTGTCCTGGAGAAGTCCGCTTCTCGGTTCAAGGTGCGGTCGCTTCGGATGCACAACGCGCTCCATGATTTCACGCAGACGCTCAAAGCGCGCCAGCGTCGTTTCCAGGACAAAGTTTCTCCTTCGACAGCGCCGTCACGTGTTCTTGGCCAAAAGCCGAACATCTCGCGAACCGGTTTTCTTCGTCGTTTGACGAATAAAACCAAAGAGAATGAAGAAACATCACAGACGGAAAGACGATCGGCATCCGCTTCTCACGCTGCCGGGTATGTTCCCGAAAAGGGAGATGATATGATAGCCGTGGCTGAGCACGTCGCGGTATCGACGACCATCCTGATGACACCTGCCGCTCCAAAAACGATTTCTGACAACCCTGAAACCTTCACGCGCCAGATGGTGAGCGAGACGATGGCGCATCCGGAAAAACCTCGCGCCAGGACAGAGGGCGATACGCGTCGGGAAGAGGCATTGATAGCCCGCATCGCCGTCAATCCGAAGGACTTCGCCGCGTATGAGGGGCTCGGCGATCATTACCTCGATATCGGCAACATCCAGGACGCCAAGGAATGCTATCGTCAGGTGCTCAGGTTCTCTCCTGCCCATCGCATGGTGAAGATCAAGATCCGACGGCTCGAGAAGCTTTTTTCCGAACAGCGGCCGATGTAGCGGAAAGAACGTGTCAGCCACCCTAGCTCAGCTGGTACCCGCCCGAACGTACCGCGTTCGGTACGGGCGGGGAGCAACGGTTTTGCTCGCCCCGTCACTCATAGTTGCTATCGATTGAGTATTAGTGTTTTATAAGTATAAGGCTGCCACCTTAGCTCAGTTGGTTAGAGTCCCTCACCATTTGCCGAAGTAGCTCAGTTGGTAGAGCAACGCACTTGTAATGCGTGGGTCGCCGGTTCGAGTCCGGCCTTCGGCTCATCGGCAAATGGTGAGGGATAAACCGTGGGTCGCCGGTTCGATCCTGATCCGCCTCGGCGTAGCCTTTGGCGAGACGGGCGGGTGGCTCAGGTTGAAGAAAAAAGAGAAGTCTGATAGGATGTTTCAGCGGCATTCTGTAAATACGCGTCGGTGGTGGAGTGGTCTATCACAGGAGACTGTAAATCTCCCGCCTTCGGGCTTCGTAGGTTCGAATCCTACCCGGCGCACCAGAAAGGAAAAAGGAGAAAAAAGCCTATGAAAGGCGGTTTTTTTCTTCTTGGTTTCCGAGGAGGATGAGAAGCCTTTTATATTTACATAAGAATTAAGTCGACATTCCTATGCCAGTCATTCGCATTGATTTTGATAACGAGAAAGTAGAAGAGGAAGATATCATTGCCTTATCCGAGGCTGCTCAGAAAATCGTTTCTGAGGTAACCGCGATTGAAGACGTGTTCGTCTATGCGAATAGTTCGCAGATCAAGGTGAATGCGCATCCGATTGAAGTATTCGTAGAAATGAGCGCCCATAAGATACCGGATGTCGATGATCTCATGGCTAAGCTAAAAGCTCGAATATTGGCTTGGAAGACTGAAAATAATTTTATTCTTCCGATTAATCTGACACTGGATCCGAAACCATGGAAGATTGAGATTGGAATATAGAGGTTTGTTCAAATAAGCCGTTGTAGCTCAGTCGGTAGAGCAATTCCATGGTAAGGAATAGGTCACCGGTTCGATTCCGGTCAACGGCTCAAGAGAGGGGAAAGGTTGACGAACAGGGGATTTTCACGTAGAGTGGAAAAGCTTTGTAAACAGTTGAAAACACGAGATGTATGGGACAGATCAAGGATACGATGGCGAAACTGAAGTGTTCCGTGTGCGGGAGCATCAACCACTACACCAAGCGCAACAAGAAGAAGGTGAAAGAAAAACTCTCGCTTTCCAAGTACTGCAAGTTCTGCAAGAAGAACACCACCCACACCGAGAGCAAGTGATTTGCGTAGCGGGTCATCCCGAGCGGAGTCGAGGGATCCCGACTGTTTGTTCGGGATTTTTTCTTTTGTGAGGGGAAATTTGTTATAATCAAAGTACGGGGGTGTCGTATAGTGGCAGTACAGCGCTCTCCAAAAGCGCTAGCGTAGGTTCGATTCCTACCACCCCTGCCGACAAGGCCTCATCGTCTAATGGTCAGGACATCAGGTTCTCATCCTGGAAATAGGGGTTCGATTCCCCTTGGGGCTACAATGTAAAAGCAAGCAACCACCGAACGGTGGTTTTTCTCACACAGTACATTCACCTTGATAGTGCAAAAAATAAAACACCCCGCTCTTTGCGCGCAAAGAGCGGGGATGGAATGGGATAGATGAATGACTACTTTTGTCCCATGGTCCTCAAAACCTTCCGGATTACAAAAAACACAAACCCGATATAGAATGCAATCGGGCCGCCGATGACCAGGTAGGCGATCGCGCCAACCTCGATACTCACTAGGCTGCCGACCCAGATCACGACGGCTAAAAAAAACCAGCCGACGGCCGGTTTGCCGTTGACAGCACCCATTGCTGGGTCTGTGATAGTCATTGGCCGTTGGGTGAGATATCCACATAGCCCGAGAATGACGAATACACTTATACACATAACACTATGAAACCGAACTTTCCATGCTACAATGGAAAGGATGA
>JBBTWT010000014.1:0-1857 GCA_038078615.1 Patescibacteria group bacterium
AGCCGGCTGGTGCATCTGGTGGAGGACCTGCTCAACGTCTCGCGCATTGAAGCGGGTCGTATCCAGTACAACTTCGAGCCGACGCAGCTCGAACCACTCATCGCCGAGCTCGTGGATATGTTCACCCCGACCGCCAAGAACAAGGGGCTGACGCTCAAGATGCAACTGCCGAAGAAGCCTCTGCCGAAACTGACCGTCGATCCGAACAAGATCAAGGAAGTGGTGTCCAACCTCATCGACAACTCGCTCAAGTACACCAAGGAAGGCGGAACGACCGTGACGCTCGAGCAGGCTGGGGATCAGGCGCGGATCATCGTCTCCGATACCGGTATCGGCATCAAGCCGGAAGATATCGGGAAACTTTTCGAGAAATTCATCCGTACCAAGGAGACGACCAAAATGGTGTCATCCGGCACGGGACTCGGTCTCTTCGTAGGACGCAATTTCATCGCAGCCCATGGCGGCACGATCCGGGCAGAGAGTCCCTGCCCGCCTATGGAGGGTGATGGTGGTGGTAAAGGCTCCCGTTTCATCATCGAGCTCCCTCTCGTCAATTCGAAGATCAAAGAGGGGACTTCGGATCAGGCTGGCATCAGTGCGCGTGATACGGCAGACGGCACCGCCAGCAAACCGCCGGAGACAGGGTAATGGATATAGAGAGTGTTACAAGAAACAGGAGAGTCTCACAACTTCGTCTGTTTTTGCTTTTATAGGGAGATTTGTGGTATAGTAAAATTATGAAAAAAGATTTCCAGACCATCAAACAAGAGTGTATCCCTATTCTGAAAGACAGTGGCGTGTCTCAATCTTTCGTGTTCGGATCATACGCGAGAGATGAAGCGCATGAGGGGAGCGACCTCGATCTCCTTGTGTCTTTTCGTGAGCGCAAATCCCTCCTCGATCTCGTCGCGCTCAAGAACGCGCTTGAGGGGCGTCTCGGTATCAACGTGGATATCGTGACGGAACAGTCGCTTCACCCGAAACTGCGTCCTTATGTGGATCATGAAAAAATTCAAGTGTTATGACCAAAGATCCGTCGATATTTCTCGATCATATTCTCGAAAGTATCGCGCTTATAGAAAAGTATATTACTGATGTTTCCGAAGAAACATTTCTTTCCGATATCGGAACCCAGGACAAGGTTATTCGTCGGCTTTCCGTTATCGGTGAGGCGGCTTCGCAGCTGCCGGAAGAAGTACGCAGAGCGTATCCAGATGTGAAGTGGAAAGAGATCATCGGCATGCGGAATTTCCTCATTCACGAGTATTTCGGGGTAACTCTTTCAGAAGTTTGGCTGACGGTGAAACGCGATCTTCCGGAATTGCGACAACAGTTGCAACAGGCACGGTCATAGTTCTTGTGTTGAGACTCTTTGTTTAGCGACAACTTCATCATCGAGCTTCCCCTCATCAATCCGAACATCAAGGAGGGGACTTCCGACCAGGCTGGTATCAGCGCGCGTGATATGACGGCTGACGGTGCGACCAAACCGCCGGAGACAGCATAAATTGACAGAACAATTTTATTTCCGTGACACCGATATGTCGCATTATCCTTCTTATCAAGAACAATGTGCGTTGCTTTCTGCTGAACAGCAGGACATTCTCGAAAAAATTCCTCATCTCGAAAAAATTGATGGATGGCTTCTTTTATCTGAAGCAGTAGAGCTTTTTTCTCTTTCAAACCAGATAGTTTCTCCGAATCCCGTTGTGTGTGAAATTGGGACGTGGAAAGGAAAATCAGCATATATATTTTCTACAGCAATACGTGGGAAAAATGGAACACTATACTGCATTGACCCATTTATACACATAACACTATGAAACCGAACTTTCCATGCTACAATGGAAAGGATGA
>JBBTWT010000015.1:0-23018 GCA_038078615.1 Patescibacteria group bacterium
GTTTCCATATTCATTGCTTGGATTTAGTGCGGTTTCATAGTGTGGGGTGTATAGGTTGGTGGTAAAAACTTTTACCGAGCTACGCAAAGGCTATTTGATGGAGTCCTGGCAGAACACTCTCCCGTACAGCTGTTCAATCTTCCGACGCTTGACATTCCGCAGTTATTGGACGGCGCGGTGCAGGGAGTATAGGTCGGGACACAGTTGTTTGTATCGCCGGTGTCAGTGGCGGCAGTACCGGTGACCGTGACAACGACGGATTTCTGGCCGGTGGATACCCGTGGCGATACCGAAGTATTCCAACATTCGAGCGTGAACGTTTTGGTGGCGGCCACTGTTTGAGACGAAGACCCCTGTGTTTCTTTGGATCCGCCGACCCAGCTTGCATCACATATTCCCGGTGTCGCGTTGGTCGTTGACCATGTGAGTTCCACGCTCCCACCGCCTGACGGCAGTGTCAGGTTTTCCTGATCCGTCACGCTTCCATATGATCCGGTGAAACTGAGCGTCGGAGCGACCGGAAGACAAGCCTGGGTGTAGGTCTGACAGCCGTCTGAACACGCTTGCGTGAAGGTAGTTTTGCCATCAAATGTCGATCCTTTGCAAACACTACAAGAGATCGTGGAAGGAACGCATGTTCTCCCCGGCGGAGTGTCCGTGTTCTTGTCTAACAAATAATCACATTGTTTCTGCCAGTCTGTGGGGGCGTTCTCATCATAAGTATACCTTGCTGATAACTCTCTCCAGCACCTTTGATACGGGCTTTCCGGAGGTGGGTTATTGTTAGCAGAGTTTCTTTGGTTTCCTCCACCATTCCATTCTTTTCTCCCCAAGAGGTGCGGATCTTGTACAAAAGACCATTGATTTACTCCATCCTTATTCGTCCATACCCACCACCCAGGTATCCCGTTAGCCTGCATCTGATGAGGTGTGAAAGTTCCTAATGCTGGATTATAAATTCCCGCGCTTGGATCATCTCCGGGTGGTGGATCTGACGGCGACGTGGCTACAGGAGGACCAACCTGCCCTGTCCCAACGTTGACAAGACCCGGCCCATCGCCAACCGCCACAGCGGAGTCCGCTACGGCAAAACTTGCCAACATCATGAACAAAAGAGTGCGACTATATTGTTTCATAGTGTTTGTTTTGTTTCTTCTGGTCATTCCTGCACCGGGCTACTGTCCGGTTTCGTGATCAAAAACAAAAGTCCTCCGATAATAGCCAGGTTTCTGAAGAACTGCAGAAGATTATACAATCCTCCGGCATCGAACCAATTGGAATGTTCTACCCCTGTAGCGACAATCAAAAACACCACCAGAATAGAGGCGGCTATGCTTGTTTTCCAGTTGACGAGGATCATTATCCCACATACCAGTTTTATGATAATTGCCAAGAGAACAACCATAAACGCCAGCGATGAACCGACAATCAAGCTCATAAATTCCACTTGTCTCTCAAAGATAGCCATGAACAATATCGCGCTCGCAATAAAAAGCGATGAGATGAGAATTCTCGGAAGATGATCGTGCAAGAAACGTGTTGGCATAGGTTTGATTGTATTATATGTTACATATCTTCCTTACCTCGCTATGATACCACAAAAAAATCCCATAAATCAAAACCTGTCAAGGAAACATATCCGCCACGCCGCGTTACTCATTACTCAGCTGCTTGAAGTACATATCCACGTCCGCTATCCATTTTCTCACGCTTTCGCGGCTGTGTCCGCTGCAGCTGAACCCGCATTTCCAGATGATCATCTTCTCCGGCGTGTTCAATTGCTGCGAATTGATGAGCGTACTGAGGCGTTTGGCGACCGTTTCCACGGCATCCTTGCGGCTGTTGAAACAGGTATGCCCGCCGGTCCCCATCATACGGCGTATCCCGCGATACCCCCAATAATTGAAGCAGTCCTGATCGTTCAGTACCGGCACGCGCTTGCCCCAGTTGCTCTCTTTCTTGGCGATGCCGATCAAGAAGGCGGCGGTCAGACGATCCTGCTCGAAAATATACGGGAGCATCTCCTCGATCGGGTAGCCCTTCACCATGGCGCGGGCGGCCTCCTTGTACTGCTCATCCGCAGCCTCATTGAAATACTCGAAAAATATGTCCGATCCGCTATCATACGCCGTATCCGCCTGCTCCGTATCCGCTTCTGTCGGAGTCTCTGCCGCGTCGGGCACGGCGGTCGATGCTCCAGCGACTTGACCCGCATCCTCCCCGCGCGCGAAGACGCCCGGTCCGAAGAAATGCTCTATGAACCCCATCGACACGATACCGAACGCGATGCCTCCCACCAAAGACCCATACAGCATCTTGCGCGGAGCGATACTCGGAACGAGATGCGAGATGACGCGCTTGACGCGATGGGAGTACAGCTCTCCTTTGCGCACAAGACGCCACAATATGTCTTGGAATGATTGTTCCTGCAATTGCGCAAGCAATGCGCGTTTTTCGCGATGCATGCCGTCGAGGCTGTGTTTTTTCAGAGCGGTAAGCGGGCGTACCGGCAGTGTACGCGCGGAACGAAAAACAGCCGCGACGACCGGAGCGGACTTTCGCGACACGAAAACATCAAGCGCCTGTCCGCGCTTCCGCGAGATATGTGAAAATTGATTCTGATAAGAAGATGGGGATTTCATGAAAATCTATTTTTGTGTTTCGACGGGCGCTTCGGCGCTCATCCCGCTCTTGGTCTTGAAAAACTTGATGACGTCCGGTTCTCCGACATAACACTTCCCATCGCCGCCATAGACGAACGGCACGCCCATTCCCTCCGGCTTGATGCCACATACCTTCGCCCGGCGATTCATCTCGATCGCGTTGAGCTTGTTGCCCCAAACCTCTTTTTTCTCAAAAGACACCTTTACGGCGACACTGTTCGCTTCGAGGAAATCGTTCACTACCTTGCAGTGCGGGCACCCTTCTCCATGATAATACACGATAGCATCCGGATCATCAGTGACCTGTCCCCCATCCTGCAGCCCCCAGTATATGAGTCCGAGAATAAGCACGAGCGCGCCGAGAAGTGCAAAAAAAACTTTCTTTTCAATCATAAAGAAACAGCCTGTATTTACCCACTCATATTGTAGCACGATTCTTGTGTTTTAACCATGCAAAAAGCGCTATTGAAGCAAAAAACAATATGACAGAAAGGATTTGCCCCATGGTAAATCCGCCAGCCGGCGGACCAAAAAGAAACCCTATCTGGGTGTCCGGTTCGCGGAAATATTCCCCTAGAAAGCGCAGGATCGCGTATCCCGCCAGAAAGGCGCAGGTGAGGGCGCCCGAAAATGGCATTTTCTTCCGCAAGAGGATCAGGAGGGCGAACAGGACGACACCCTCGAGAAAAGCTTCGTAGAGGGTGGACGGATGCCGCAGCACTCCGTCCGGCAGCACTCCGGGGAATATCATCCCCCACGGCTGCTCCGTGATCCGGCCATGCAGCTCGACATTGAAGAAGTTTCCCAATCGGCCGAAAAATATCGCGATCGGTGCGAAAAAAACCGCGAAATCAGCCGCCTTCCAGAAGTCGATTTTCTGTCTGCGCGCAAACCAATACAGGGCGAGTGCCGCGCCGATCAGTCCTCCATGATAGCTCATCCCGGAGATACCGACCCATAGCCCGCGCCCGAAATCATACGGGAGAAACGCCGTATGCGGCATCGCGATGAAAGCATCGAGGTTATAAAAAAGCGCATACCCGATGTGCCCGCCCAGCAATGCGCCGAAGAAAATATACAGAAACATATCAAAAATCACTTCTTGCGAATAAGGAAATCCCCCCCTGCTCGCAAACCTGAACGCAAGAAAAAGCGCGGCAAAAAATCCGCCGAGAAAAAACAGCGCATACCAATATACCGAAAAAAATCCGATCGTGAATGCGATCGGGTCGAGCGTTTCCGGAATATGCTGCCAGACAAGCAAGCTCATAAAGTCTGTAAAGTTCATAAAGTTGCAAAGTCCGAGGCTTCTTTTGCTTTATAACTTTATAGCTTGATAAACTTCACGAACTCATTGATTGTATTCCTTCAGCTGATCGCGGAACTCGATGTTGTAGATCTCACCCAAGGCCAGGAAGAGAGACACGAGAATCGGCCCGATGATGAATCCCGGCAGACCGAAGAACGCCAGTCCTCCCAACGTCGCGAAGAATACCATCAGCGGATGCATCTGCGTGTCCTTGCCGACCAGCTTCGGACGCAGGATATTGTCGATGACCGAGATGATCCCCACTCCCACGGCCAGGATGAAGACGCCTTGCCAGATGTCGCCCAAGAGCAGCATAATGATGCCCGCCGGCAGCCACACGATGCCGGTACCCACCATAGGGATGATGGAGAACAATACCATCACGATACCCCAGATGGCCGGGGACGGAATACCCGCGATCCAAAACGCGATCCCCCCCAAAAGCCCCTGGATGACACCGACGACGATCGTCCCTTTGAGCGTCGCCCGGCTGATAGAGATGAATTTCTTGATGAGGAGCTTGTCGTGCTCATCGCGGAGCGGACTAAGCTGCATCAGATACCGGAGCGCCCGCTTGCCGTCGATCAGGAAATAAAAGAGCGTGAAAAACATCACGAACACCCAGAAAACGAAATGCGTGATCCCCTGATATGCCGCCTGGAGCAGGCCGAGGGCGTTCTGGCTGAACTGCTTGATGTCGTCTAGGATGCGCTCCTGGCTCAAGGTCTGCGTATCAAAAAAGATATTGAGATACGGGATCGCCTGCACCGATTCGACAGTGCTATTGATGACCCTTTCCAGAGCCGATTCCTCGCCCAATGTATGGTACAAAGCATTCGCTTCCCCTATCGCCAGGCTCAGGACGAGAAACACCGGCGTCACGAGAATCACGATGACCAGGAGACACGTCAGAAACGCGCTCCACCCCCGATGCCCCCGCGTCCACTTCTCGAACGTATGATACGGCGCCTTGAACAGCGCCGTCAGAATGGCCGCCGCGACGATAGCCGTCAGAAACGGCTGAAAGATGAAAAACACCACCACTCCCACGGCCAAAAGCAGCAGAAAAAAGAAATAGACGTTGAATGATCGGAGTTCCATATATTTCACTTTTCAGTATAGCACCAGGAACGATTTTTACCAGCTGTACGAAGTGTCACTCGACAATCAGCCTGCCAGTCATGCCGCTATGCCCCTCTCCACAAAATAAGGCGCATTTGAAAGAAAATTCTCCTTTTTTATCCGCTACGAATTCCACCGTCGCCGTTTCACCCGGTTCTACCAGCTGGCTCTTCACTGAAAAGTCAGGAATGGCAAAAATATGAGCGCCGGAAATCCCCCGCAAGATGATTCTCACCTTCGTTCCTTCTTTCACACGGATTTCTTCCGGTTCGAAATACCAATTATTCGCCTCCACGGTAACTTCTTTCGTTTCTGGTACCGATGCCAGAGGAACAGTGTCTATTCCTGAAGGCGATGGAGTCAATTTTTCCCCACCCACAGCTGTTGCCTTCATTTCAGGAAATGTCGGCGCTTCTGCTTTTTGATCGCTCTTCCCATTTCCAAAAAAGAAAAATATTCCTCCTGCCAAAAAGATCACTGCTACGACAATAATAATTTTTCCCATAAAATCTCTATTACTGTTTACGCTCTACGAAACGAACATCAGCCAACTTTTTCAGTATACTGCTTTGCGTCTTTTTTGAGAAATACTCTGAATGCAGGCTCGCCCAACAGAATCTGCGCATTCACGAACAGCGTCGGTCTCCCATCGATAAGCGCTTTTCTGTAGGGAGGACGGACGGACAGCGAGAGAGCGTATTTTTCCCGGAAATACTGCTTGATCCCAGCACGGGTGTTATAGCCCGATGGCAGAATAAACGGCTTGAAAGTCCTTTTATCCGAAGAGAAGTACTTCTTGTGATTCTCATGCAAGAAAACATACGCCTGTGCTTCCTGCCAATTCTGTTTCTTGCCTCTTGTTTTCTGCGCCTTGTTTTTTGTTGACTGCCTGCCTGTCCGGTAGGCAGGTTGTCTGCTCGCTGTTGGCTGTTCGCTTCTGCCTTTCTCCCGATAATAGACGCATCGCTTGCGCAATGCGCATGCCTCGCACTTTGGCCGAGCGACGCACAAAGCGCTTCCGAAATCCATCAGCGCGGCATTCAGCATTTTCTTGGGTGTCTCAAACGCCTGTTCCCATAATGTCGTATCCGTGACCAGATGTTTTCCGCCGTAGAAAAAACGTCCGATGACACGCGACAGATTCGTATCCCAGGCGAGATGCTCATCGCCATACGCGAAGCTCATGATCGCGGCGGCCGTATACGGGCCGATACCCGGCAATGTTCCCAGCACTTTTTTGTCGCGCGGAAATTTTCCGCCATATTCCTGTACGATCATCCGCGCCGCTCGGAGCATATTGCGTCCGCGCGCATAGTATCCGAGTCCTTCGTAATATGGCAGAAACTCTTTCCAGTCCGCTTTCGCCAGGGATCCGACATTCGGAAAACGCTTCAGAAACCGCGTATAGTACCCGATCACGCGCGACACCTGCGTCTGCTGAAGCATTATCTCCGACACCCACACCTCATAGGCCGCCACCTTGTTCTTCCCCCGTAAAGCTCCGCCGCGGGGCAGACGCCAAGGCAAATGCTCCCGCCCAGCCTTCCGGAAAAAATCCATGAGGTGCCTCTCAAAAAATGCAATTTTCTCTTTCCTGATAATCATAATCTTACTTAGCGGTTTCACCGCCAAGTACTTATTCGACAATCACCCCGCCACCCAGACAATATTCCCCATCATAAAACACGGCAAACTGACCAGCGGCTAGCCCCTGGTCTTTTTCTTTGAGCATTACTTCCAGCATATTACTTTCCATATACTCGATCGTCGCCGGATATATCTTGGCGCCGTGGCGCACTTTGACTTGCAGCTCTTTTTTTGTTGGAGCGCTACCTGATATCCAGTTCAGTCCACCGACTACGAGGCTGTTGCGAGCGAGAAGCTCGTGATGCTCACCATGCGAGATGAAAACTTCATTCGTTTCGGAATTTTTCGCGACCACATACCATGGTCCGCCGGAGAGACGGATCCCCTTGCGCTGCCCCACGGTGAAATACCAGAACCCATCGTGCTCGCCGAGCACTGTGCCAGTCTCGTACTCGATCAGTTTTCCCGGCCGCTTGCCGAGATGATACTCGAGAAACTTGTCGAAAGGAATCTTCCCCAAGAAACATATGCCTTGGCTGTCGCGACGCAAGGCATTCGGGAGCGCGAATTTCTCCGCAAGCTTCCGCACTTCGCTCTTCTCATATCTTCCGATCGGAAAAATCGCTTTGGCGATCTGTTCCTGCGAAAGCTGCGAGAGGAAGTATGTCTGATCCTTGATCGTGTCCGGCGACATTCTGAGCGATGTCTTCCCATTTTTCTCTTCTGTCCGCGCATAATGTCCCGTCGCGACCTTATCAAAGCCTTTTCCGAACGCATCATAGAACGCGCCGAATTTGATACGCGCGTTGCAGAGCATATCCGGATTCGGCGTCCGTCCCGCTTTCACTTCATCGATCGTATAGGCGACGACACGCTCCCAGTATTCTTTCTGCAGCGGCACGACTTCGAGCGGCACACCGGCCTGTTCGCATACCGCGCGCACGTACGCCAGATCATCCTCCCACGGGCATTCGCCCAGGAAAGACAGTTCTTCCTCCAGCCAGATTTTGAGATAGAAAGCGGTCAGCGTATGCCCTTCTGCCTTGAGCAGTCGCAAGGCCACCGAACTATCCACCCCGCCCGACACCAGTACGGCTATGTTCATAGTTACAGTCCTTAGTGTCATTCAGAGTAGGATATTTTGACAAAAAAGAAAAGGTATTGTGTCTATTTTCGGCTCTGTTGACTTATTTGTGGAGAACTGTCATCATAATTCAAATCCTCATTTTGAGGATACCTGTAATTTAACAACCAACATGGAGAACAAACTGTGAGCAAACTCATTGGTGGTATCGATTTCGGCCCTATTTGGGTCATGTCCGGCACCCTAAACTTCTTCGGGGGAGGCTGGCCGTTTCACAAGGTTCTCAAGAAACTGTTCCCGAAAGGATTCCGTTTCGACGGAATCACCTTCGTGGCCAAGACGACCACGCTGCACCATCGGATATTCCCTCAAGCAGGCAATCTGCCGATGCGAGAAGACGGCATCACGCCGAAAGAATTGTTCCCGACCTGCATCATCATCGGATGGTGGCAATGGCTGTGGGGTGTGATGCTCAATGCCGTAGGATTAAGCGGCCCGGGGGCACGCGATCTGCTCGCACGTGGACAGTGGCAACAGATGACCAAACGGTTCATGATTTCATTCATGTCAGTCGCTGGAACCGTCGAGGAGCGCCTCAAGGAATTTGAGGAATTTCTGCAACTCTTGGTTCCGGAAATTCCGAAATTCAAAGCGGCGGTCGGTATGCAAGTGAACATCAGTTGCCCAAATGTCAAGGCTGGAGGAAAATCGGACGCCATCATCATCGAAGAGGGTTTCGGTTACATGAATCTTATGGCGCACTACGTACCACAAGTTCCGGGCATCTTCAAGGTGAACACGCTCATGCGTCCGGAAACGGCGGTTATGCTCTCTATGCATCCGCAGTGCGGCGGTGTCTGCGTGTCGAACACCTTGCCCTGGTCCGCGATGAAGTGGTGGCAGAAGATGCTCTACTTTCCGTCGAGCATCTTCACCGGAAAATCACCGCTCGATCGTTTCGGCGGCGGTGGGTTGTCCGGTAGACCACTTCTCCCGCTCGTGGAGCAGTGGGTGCGAGACGTACGCTTGGCTGGCTTCGAAAAACACATCAACGCTGGCGGAGGAATCACCTGTGTCGATGATGTCGATCGGCTGTATCTAGCCGGTGCCGATTCCGTTTCGGTAGGCTCTGTCGCAGCGCTCCGTCCCTGGAGACTACGCAGTATTCGTAACCGCGCTCAAAAGATGTTTGTCTAACACTCTCAATGGAGAAATTCGATGCACATAGAACGAAATACGATAGGTGAAGCGATAAAACTCACGATGACATGGTCTGATGATGGACATCAGCACGTCCGGGATGGAGAGGCTCTACACGCCGTACTGCCACACATCGTACGTCGGTGCAGGCGCGCCATCATCATGCCCAATCTGAAACCACCGGTGACAACGGTCCAGGAGTCATCCGCATACCGCGAGCGCATCATGCTCTCGGTACCGCAAGGAAGCCATTTCACACCGCTGATGACACTCTATCTCACCGACAACACGTCTCCGGATGAGGTTATTCGTGCCAAAGAAAGTGGTTTCGTACACGCGGTGAAATACTACCCCGCCGGCGCCACGACCAACTCCGATTCCGGCGTGACGGATATCAAGAAGTGCTACCCGGTACTCGAAGCGATGGAAAAAACTGGAATGGTGCTCTGCGTACACGGTGAAGTGACTGATCCGGATGTGGATATATTCGATCGGGAAAAGGTATTCATCGATCGTGTCCTTCGTGACTTGGTGCGCACTTTCCCCGGACTCAAGATCATCCTCGAGCATGTGACGACGCAGGAAGGCGTGGACTTCGTGATGGAATCCGGTCCTAAAATCGGCGCCACTATCACGGCCCACCACCTTCTCATCAACAGGAACGCGCTGTTCCAAGAAGGTACCGTTGGAGGACTCCGCCCGCACAACTACTGCCTCCCGGTCGCGAAACGTGAACTGCATCGTCTGGCACTCATCCGTGCCATACTGTCCGGCAGTCCGAAGTTCTTTCTTGGCACCGACAGCGCTCCACATGAGAAACATGCCAAGGAAAGTGCCTGCGGATGTGCTGGCTGTTTCACGGGTGACAAAGCGCTCGAACTCTACACGGAAGTGTTCGAAAGAGTCGGAGCACTTGAGAAGCTTGAGGCGTTTGCGAGCTTCCACCTTTCGGATTTTTACGGACTCCCACGCAACACGGACACTATGACGCTGATCAAAGATCCGTGGGAATCAGCCAAGGAACTGCCGTTCGGAGAAGACCGGGTAGTGGTCCCGTTCCGGGCCGGCAGCATGATCTCGTGGAAAATCGTTCCCAACTGATTTGGTTCAACCGAACCAAAAGCCCTCGGCGTGCAACACGCCGGGGCATTTTTTTACACAAACATTTTCATATCCTGTTTCGCGATATCAGGATGGCTCTGCAAAAATATTTTTATCACTTTTTCCACTTCACCCGCACTATGGCACGCCATCAATTGTACACGCAATTCTTTGGCTTGCGGAAAATGATTGATATAGGCCTGATAATGTTTTTTCATAAGCTCAAAACTTTTGGTATTGCCTGCCCGAAACGCTTCGTCTGACGATGCGGGCGGGCCCCATACTTCTTCGAACAATTTCGTGTGTTCGAGAGCGACTCTGATTTTTTCCTCCACCGTAACCGTCGTCTTATTCTTATCAAACAGCCACGGATTGCCGAAGATAGCTCGTCCGAGCATCACGCCGTCCGCTCCGGTCGCGTGAATTTTCTCCGCCGCATCATGCATATCTTTCGCGTCGCCGTTACCGATGATGAGCGTCCTCGCTCCTCCGCCAGCCGGCGGACAGGCCTCCGCGATCTCTACCGCGCGTTTCACCCGCTCCCAGCGTGCCGGGACTTTCGACATATCTTTCTTGGTGCGCGCGTGCACCGTAATCGCCGCCGGCTTCGCTTCGAGCAGATGCGGAAGCCATGCCTCCAGATTGTCTTCGTTGAATCCAAGTCGTGTTTTTACTGAAATAGGTAACTGTTTCCCGAAAGAAATCGTTCCTTCTCGTGCCGCAATAATCAGCTCCTGTGCCAATTGCGGATCTTTCATGCATGTTGCTCCCGCTCCCTGCTTCATCACATTCTTGTCCGGACAACCCATATTGATATCGATGCCGTCAAATCCAAGCTCCGTTACCAACTTTGCCGCCTCGAACATTTTCTCCGGATGTGCCGTAAACAGCTGCGCCACGATCGGCCGTTCGCCTTCGGTAAACCACAAATCACGGAGCAATGCCTCTCTTCCTTTCGGATGACAGAGTCCGTCCGCCGAAACGAATTCCGTCCAGGTCACGTCGGGCCCTCCTACGCGAAGCGCTTCGGCGGGTACATTTGCTTCCGAGCCGTTCGCCATATCTTTTCCTCCGTATTTCGAATATTTCGTGATGATGCGCCGAAAAACAGCGTCCGTGACATTGGCCATCGGCGCCAGAACAAAAAACGGTTTCTCCAATTTTTCCCAAAATCCGAGATATGGTTTCATACGATAACAATCATAACAGTTGATACAGCTTACACGATTATATCGGAAATTGACACCCTTCCCATTGCTTGTTACTATAAAGCAGACAAATTCAGTCTGCATTTGAATAAGCCTATAAAAAGCTATGAAAATCTCAAAACCCGCCCGTACCGAACGACGGCACGTTCGGGCGGGAAGGCTTGAATAAGAGAAAATATTATGAAAATTTCGAAAAAAGCATACTATGGTCTCCGGGCGGTGGTAGCGCTGGCACACGCAGGCAAGTCGCTCTCTATCCACGCTCTCGCGGAGTCAGAGCAACTGCCGGAAGACTATCTGGAAAAGATTCTGCAGACCTTGCGCCGCGCAGGGATAGTCGAAGCGACCAAAGGTACCGCCGGCGGGTATGCTTTGGCACACGCAACCCGAGATATCAGTGTCTGGGACGTGCTCCGCGAGCTCGACGGTCCGATCAAAACCTTCACCGCTCCCAAAGGCGAACTCCCCTGCTTCCATGTGAGCCACTGTCAGACCAATGAGGTGTGGCGTACACTGGAAAGCAAAATTGAAGAAACTCTTTCAGGTATTGCTATCGACAGCCTCATACCAAGAAATAACCAGAGATAACATCCCCGTATGATCCACATAAAAAATCTCTCCGTTTCCATCGAAGGCAAGAAAATCCTCAACGATATCTCGTTTGATTTCAAGCCGAGCAAGACGTATGCCCTGATGGGCCCCAACGGTTCCGGCAAATCAACGCTTGCGAGCGCCATTATGGGACACCCGGAGCTCACATATTCGCGTGCATCGAAAATAACGATAGGGAAGAAGCCTGCCCGAAACATTCCTGCCGTTAAGGCAGGTGTGGGCGGGCCTGCCCACCGAGGCGGGAAGAATATCAAGAACCTTTCTGCCGACAAACGCGCCAAACTCGGAATTTTTCTTTCTTTCCAGACGCCGCTCGCGCTGCCTGGCGTGACGGTTTTCTCTCTCCTGCGCCTGGCGCTCGAGAAGCAGATAGATCCCGTCGCTCTGCACAAGAAAGTGAAGGAATATGCCAAAGAACTCCACATCAAAGACGAACTCCTCAAACGTTCCCTTAACGACGGCTTCTCCGGAGGAGAGAAAAAGAAATTGGAAGCGCTGCAGGCGGTACTGCTCGCGCCGCGCTTCACACTGCTCGATGAAATTGACACCGGCGTCGACGTCGATGCCCTGAAAACGATTTCCCACTTTCTGAAAAAACATCTGCCGAAAGAAACGACACTGGTGCTCATCACACATTCGACGCGTCTCCTCCGTTACATACAGCCGCAAGAAGTATTGGTCATTAAGAACGGCCGTCTTGTAAAAACCGGCAAACGTGCGCTGGCGAAAAAGATCGAGGAGAAAGGTTTTGAAAACATCAAGTAGATATGAAAAAAACTGCGAGAAAAAATATAGATCTCGGGGATTACAAGTACGGTTTCGCGATGCCGGAACGCTCGGTGCACAAGACGGGCGTCGGACTCAGCCGTGACATCGTCTCCGAAATATCCGCCGTCAAGGGTGAATCCGTATGGATGCGCGATTTTCGCTTGCGTGCGTATGAGATTTTCTTGGATAAACCGATGCCGGACTGGGGCGCCGATCTTTCCGGAATCGATTTCGATGCCATCACCTACTACCTCAAGGCGACCGACAGGCAGGCACGCTCCTGGGATGACCTGCCGCAGGAGATCAAGGACACCTATGACCGCATCGGCGTTCCGGAAGCGGAAAAGAAATTCCTCGCCGGCGTCTCCGCGCAGTATGAATCCGAAGTCGTCTACGAAAGCGTCAATCGCGAGCTCGACCGGCTCGGGGTCATCTTCTGCGATATGGACACGGCCTTCAAAAAATATCCGAAACTCGTGAAAGAATATCTCGGCACGCTCATTCCCCCGCACGACAACAAATTCGCGGCGCTCAATTCCGCGGTCTGGTCCGGCGGCTCATTCGTCTACATACCCAAAGGCGTCGAAGTGAAGCTCCCGCTCCAGGCCTACTTCCGCATCAATGCCGAAGCCTTCGGCCAATTCGAACGCACCCTCATCATCGCCGAAGAAGGCAGCTCCGTCCACTACATCGAAGGCTGCACCGCGCCGATCTACACCACGAATTCGCTCCATTCGGCCGTCGTCGAGATCTTCGTCAAGAAAAATGCCCGCGTCCGCTACACGACCGTGCAGAACTGGAGCAAGAATATCTACAATCTCGTTACCAAACGCGCTCAAGCCGGCGAAAATGCAGTGATGGAATGGGTCGATTGCAATATCGGTTCCGGCGTCACGATGAAATATCCGGCTATCTACCTCGTCGGACGCGGCGCTCACGGGGAAGTGCTCTCTATCGCCTACGCGGGGCTTGGTCAGCATCAGGATGCCGGTGCCAAAATGGTGCACCTCGCTGCCGACACCACGTCACGCGTCGTATCCAAATCCATTTCCAAGGACGGCGGCCGCACTTCCTATCGCGGATTGGTACATATCGGGAAAGGCGCCAAGAATGCCAAGGCGTCCGTCGTCTGCGATGCCCTCCTCCTCGATGACGCATCCCGTTCTGATACATATCCCACGATGCGTATCAAAGAGAGAAGCGCGACCATCGAACACGAGGCCACGGTGGAAAAAATCGGCACGGAAAAGCTCTTCTACCTCACGTCGCGCGGCATCAAGAAGGAAGATGCCGAAGGACTGCTCGTGAACGGCTTCATCGATCCGATCGTCAAGGAAATCCCGCTCGAATATTCTGTAGAACTATATAAATTAATAAATCACGAAATGAGTGGCTCGATAGGCTAAACACAAATGATCCCTGCCTGCCGACGGCAGGAATATGGAGATGAACGGGAGCGTAGGATAAGAACTTTTCAATTATCAATTTGCAATTTTCATTGAATTCTCAAGTCTTTAATTTCAAAAATTGATTCATTGTACATTGATTGAAAATTGAAAACTGGAAATTGAAAATTGGCTATGAAGTACTACGATATCACAACCGACAAACAAACGATATATCGTCTCGAATCAAACGAGAAGGTCGTGTTCTTCATGCTCAATCGTTCCGGAGCGATCACGTTCGAACTTGCCGGCAGAGGCGCCGAAGCGCATATTTTCGCTTTCTTCGTCGGGAGAAATGATGACAAAGGTACGCTCGCCATCACGCAGAAGCATATCGCCCCAGAGACGACTTCGCACGCGCTCGCGAAAAGCGTCCTCTTTGATGCCTCCGAATATGCATACGAGGGATTGATCGCTATCGACAAGCAGGCAAATCGAAGCGATGCCTCCCAGGAAAGCCGCACTCTCCTTCTCTCGCCTCTCGCACAGGCTTCCTCGAAACCTTCTCTCGAAATCCTCGCCAACGATGTAAAGTGCCGGCACGCGGCGACCGCCAGCCCGCTCAATGCTGATGCGCTCTTCTTCGCCCAGTCGCGCGGACTCTCTGGAGCGCAAGCCGAACAACTTCTCATCCAAGGCTTTATCGATGAGGCCGTGGAAAAAATTGAAAAATTAGGAGTCGATACGGCGACCATAAGGGAATCATTGGAAATAAAGAATTTCGCATAAAATTATGTTCGATCCAAAGACTGTAAAACTTGATTTCCCCGTCTTCGCCAATCATCCTGCCCGCAATGCTACGCATAGCGTTGCAGGCGGGCCCGATCTGGTGTATTTGGACGCGGCCGCCACGTCGCTCAAGCCTCGTGCAGTGATCGATGCCGAACGGGAATATCTGGAACAATATTCCGCTAACGTCGGGCGCGGCCTCTACCCCCTCGCGGAAACAGCGACAGAAAGATTCGAAACCGTGCGCGAGAAAGTAGCGACATTCATCGGTGCCACAAGTTCCAAAGAAATTATCTTCACTTCCGGCACCACCCACTCGATCAATCTCGTCGCAGGTCTGCTCGAGCCTCTCGTCCCATCAGAAAGCAATATCGTCGTGACGGAACTCGAACACCACTCGAATTTCCTCCCGTGGAAAGAGCTCGCCCGGAGGAAAAATATCGAATTCCGCGTCGCCCCAGCCTCGCCGAGTCTAGGCGGGCCGATCGACATGGAAGGCCGCATCGATGCCGAGCGGCTTGTAGAGCTCATCGATCCGCATACGGCTATCGTTGCATTCTCCGCGGTTTCCAATGTCACCGGCGGTATCAACCGGGTCAAAGAGATAGTGGCTGCTATCAAAAATATCAATCCGCAAACGATCGTGCTCGTCGATGCCGCTCAGGCAGTCGGCCATATGCCGCTTGATGTTTCAGACTGGAATGCCGACTTCATCGCTTTTTCAGGACACAAGATGTTCGGCACAACCGGCGTCGGTGTCCTCTATGGAAAGTCCGCTCTTCTCGAAACACTGCATCCCGTAACATTCGGCGGCGGAATGGTGCTGGATATTTACCCGCCAGAGTCTGCAGGGAGGGTTTACCCGCCGGGGAGGGGCTGTGCAGCCGAAACACTCTACAAGGACATCCCTCACCGCTTCGAAGCCGGCACACCGAACATCGGAGGTGTCATCGCCTTCGGTGCCGCACTCGAATACATCGAGAGTATCGGGCTCGAGAACATCCGCGCGCACGAGATAGCGCTGACGGAATATGCCCTGAAGAGATTGAAAGAGACTTTCGGCGATACTCTGCGGATCATCGGGCCGCAAGATGCGAAAGATCGCAGCGGCATCATCGCCTTTTCGTTCGAAGGCATCCATCCTCATGACATCGCTCATCTGCTCGGCGAGCGCGATATCTGTGTCCGTGCCGGAGAGCACTGTGCCGCACCGCTGCACCGTACGCTCCATCTCGACGCGACGACCCGCATCAGCTTTGGAATCTATAACGATGGAAACGATGTCGAAAAATTGATCGAGGTCCTCAAGAAAATTCAAGAGATGTTTTCTGAATAAGCAGCGAATATGGGAAAGGTTTCAAAATGTTTTTTAGGCCCGCCTGCCACGATGTAGCACTTCGGGCAGGGAACGTTTAGCGAAATTGTTTCAATTTCGGTAGGGTTCATCTAAAAACTTTTGAAATTTTTCCCTTATGAATTCCGTAACAACTCAACAGCAAATAATTATGTCTCTCTATCAAGACCTCATCCTCGATCACTATCGCAATCCCCGCAATCAGGGGAAGCTGACAAAAGCCACCCATCACAGCGAAGCGAGCAATCCGACCTGCGGCGACAGGCTCCAAATGGACATAATCGTCAAAAATGATATCATAGAAGACGTGCGGTTTTCCGGTTCCGGCTGCGCTATTTCGCAGGCTTCGGCGTCTCTCCTGACCGAATACGTCAAAGAGAAACCGGTCAAGGAAGCGCTCGCGCTCGCACCGAAAGACATTCTCGAGCTGCTCGGCGTCGCCCTGTCGCCCGCCCGGCTGAAATGCGGACTCCTCTCGCTCGAAACGCTCAAGAAAACATTATCAAATAAATAAGTAGTAAGAAAAACGCTATGTCGCAATGGAAAGACGAGGCCAAACCGCACGGCCCAGTAACGCTGAAGAACGGCTGGACGGTGGAAGTCGATAGCGCCGCCTGCATCGGTGCCGCGCCCTGTACCGCCATGGCACCCAACACATTTGCTTTAAATGACGATGGCAAAGCCGCTATCCTTGCCACAGTCGATGCGGATGATCAGGAGACGATTCTCAATGCCGCTCGTGCCTGCCCGGTCGCCGCGATCATCATCAAGGATGAAACCGGCAAAGTGATTTTCCCGGAGTAGTGTATCTATGCCGACAAAGAAAATATCTCTTGAAAACCAGATACGGGCGAAACTGAAGCTGGTGCTCGATCCCGAGCTCGGCGTGTCTATCCTCGACCTCGGATTGATCTATGAGATCGTCGTGAGCGAAGAAGGCGTATGCACGATCACGATGACGCTCACGACCATCGGCTGTCCGCTCTTCGCGCAGATACAGAAGGAGATCGAGGATCGCGTGCTGGAAATTCCCGAAATCGATGACGTCAAAATCGACCTCGTCTTCGATCCCCCCTGGACCATCGACAAGATGACCGAGGACACGAAAATCCAGCTCGGCCTTGAATAATCGCACAGAAACTCCAACTAAAAAACTTCAAAAGTTTTTTAGGGAACGTTTAGCGAAATTGTTTCAATTTCGGTAGGGTTCATCTAAAAACTTTTGAAGTCTTTTTGATATCAGACTATTTATATGTCTCGATAAGTCTCTCCAGAGCTGTCATATCGGTGGCATGCTTATACAGCGGCTCATCGCCCTCGCGGACAAGCGTCTCATAGGTCGGTTTGCCCTCGCGCTGGTAGATGACTCCGAGCGCCAGACGATCGAGATCGAATGCCAGTTCGAGCGCCTTCAGCTTGTCTGTCTTGTCATGCTTCTCATCCACATAATAGCTCTTTTCCTTGAACCACTGATAGGTATTCTGCTTGTTGAACACGACGCACGGCTGAAAGACATCGACAAGCGCATAGCCCTTATGCCGTATCGCGGCCTTGATGATCTCCTTCGTCTGCAATATGTCTCCTGAAAAGGCGCGCGCCACGAAGGTCGCGTCGAGTGAGAGCGCTACCGCGAGCGGATTGAATTGATCCACGATGACGCCTGTCGGCTGAATCGGATTCTTCAGCCCCTTCTCGCTGGTCGGCGATGCCTGACCCTTCGTCAAGCCATAGATCATATTGTCGTGCACGATACTTACGATGTCGGGATTGCGGCGGATCGTGTGCATGAAATGATTGCCTCCCTCGCCGTAGGTGTCACCATCGCCGCTCTCCGCGATGACGGTCAGCTTCGGATTCGCGACTTTGATCGCGATCGCCGGAGGCAACGCGCGGCCGTGCAGGCCGTTGAAGTAATTGACGCGCAGATAATGCGGTGTCTTGGCGGCCTGGCCGATACCGGAACAGATGACGACATCCTGCGGCTCCCTATCGAGTTCCGCGAGCGCCATCTTCACGATATTGAGAATCGGAAAATTCCCGCAGCCCGGGCACCAGGCCATATCCGTTCCCTGAGGCATATCATAAAGTTTTTTGTCGATCATATGTGTCGGCTATTAGCTGAGGGCTTTCAATTTCAAAACGATTTCTTCGACTGAAAATGGATCTCCGTCATATTTCAAAATGTTCTCCGTGACTTTCACGCCATACTCACGCGTCAAAAGATCGGCGAATTGTCCGGAGAAATTATTTTCCAGCACCACGATCTTTTTCTTTGAGAAAAGTTTTTTCGATTTTTCCGGGAGCGGATAGACCTGATGAAAATGCAGCGCGGCGATACCTTCTTGTCCCAGGATTTCCAAGGCCTCTTCGACGACGCCTCGGTTTGATCCCCAGCAAATGACGAGCGTATCGGCATGCTTCACATCGCCGATTTCTGTCGGCATGAACGCCTCTTCGCGGATGCCCTCCATTTTTTTCCATCGTTTCTCATGCATCGCTACTCTCATCTCGGCGCTTTCCGTGATATGCGCCATCTCATCATGCTCATCGCTATCGACACCGACGAGTCCGACTCCGTATCCCGGTACCCCGCGCGGGGAAACGCCGTCCTCGGTCAAAGCATAGCGCTTATAATCAGTCTTCGTTTCGATGATACGATTTTCTGGCTTGATATTCTGCAGGCGTTCCTTCGGCAGACTGCGCACGGAGTCCAGGAGATACTGATCCGTCAAAATAAACACCGGAATCTGATATTTGGCAGCGATATGAAAGGCCTGCTGCGCCACAAGGAATACCTCTTCCGGAGTGCCTGGGGCGAATATGGCGCGCGGAAATTCCCCGTGTCCGGCATACAGAGCCAGATTGAGATCCGCCTGTTCCGTACGCGTCGGCAGTCCAGTCGCCGGTCCCGGCCGCTGCCCGATATGCACGACGATCGGCGTCTCGATGATTCCCGACAGGCTGATCCCCTCGACCATCAGATCGAAACCGCCTCCGGATGTCGTGACGATCGCTCGAGCGCCCGCATACCAGGCACCGATGCTATGGTTGATCGCCGAGATCTCATCTTCCGCCTGATCCACCACCACGCCGAATTTTTTTCCCTGCTGTGCCAGAAAGGTCAGCAGCCCCGTTCCCGGAGACATCGGGTAGGAGGAGATATAATTGCAGCCGGCGGCAAGCACCCCGAGACCCAGCGCCTCGTCACCGCTCAGAAGCAACTCGTCTTCGACCGCCTGGCTCTTGGCCAGATGCACCTCTATGCCTTCGTGATAGGCGATGTGCTTGCCGAACGCATATCCCTTCTCTGCCGCTTCGATATTTTTCGCTACGACTTCCTCGCCCTTGCGTGCGAAATGTTCCCGCAGATACTGTTCGAAAACTTTTTCATCGGCCTTCAGGATGCCGAGTGCGACACCGACCGCCACCGTACTCGTATAGATCGGGTTGCCGAGCTCGTTCGCGAAACGCGTGAACGGCACATCGATGACGTGGCACTCTTCGGATAGGCCGCAGACTTTCGCCTGCTCGCCGAGCAGGATGGTATCTTTGGAAATACGCTTTTGCAGATGCGGTATCACGTCCTTATCCATAGCGAACAGGAAATCGATGCGATCGACAAACGAGCTTCTTTTCTTGTTGGTCACGCGGATTTCTGTCGAGTTGCTGCCGCCGCGGATGCGCGACATATACTCCTTGCACGCGAAAACATTGTAGCCCTCGCGCTTGAGCACGGCGACCAGCAGAGCTTCGACAGTCTGCACGCCCTGCCCGGCTGCGCCGCCCAAGACGAGTGAAATATCCCCTGAAAAACGTTTCATATCCTCTTCTATTTGTATTTTGTTTGTATATCGATTATAGCACGCGCTATTCCTTCTCGAGCTCCTTCTTCACCACTTCGAATTCGTTCTCCACTTCCTTGAGGCGCGCCTTGCTGGCTTTGATAAGTCCCACGCCCTCCTTCACTTTTTCCAGACCCTGTTCGACATCCACCTCTTCCTGATTGTCGAACCAGGAAACGATGCTCTCGAGCTTCTTCAGTGATTCGCCCAGCGACAATGTTTTTTCAGTTTTCATAGGTATACTTGAAATTTGTAAAAAAGTTTGCATATTACCCCCCCACACACTCAGTCCAGCTAATAACACCTTTCTATTGTACCAGCCTTTCCACCGCTTCCACAATTCTGTCTTTGGCTAGCGGAGCAATGGCGCCCTTGACTGTTCTTTTCAACAGATATTCGATGAATTCTTCTTGCATATGATCAAGTTCTTTCTGGAAATGCTCCAACAGACGTTCCTTGGCTTTGGGAGGGAAATATCTGATCTGATCCAGATGATCGATGATTTCCTGCAGTTTCTCGAAATACCGGAGGTGCGCTTGAATATATTTTACATCTTCTTTTTTCTTGATCAGTCCAAGGGAGAGATAATGGTCAAGGTTATTGCGCAGCGATCCGAACGTCACTGTGTTCTCGAAGCTGACTGACTGATGTGCTACATTCCCCGCTTCGTCAGTGGCTTGGACGGAGAGCATATGATTGCCGAGCGTCTGGAGTGAGAGATCAATGGTCGTCTGAGAGAAAGCGTTGCCATCAAGAGTGAGGATTTTCTGGATATTCGCCTCTGCTGTGATATTGTCCGTGGCAGCATACGTTATCGGAAGCACCTGATTGTTCAGATAGCTCTTGTTCTCTGGAGACGTGATGCTGATCGTCGGTGCGATGATATCCCGATCTTCTTTGGATATCACGGTATCATCCGCGAGCAGTTCGATTTTCTTTTCTTCTGTCGCGCTGATCGTCGCTGTGCCGGTCAGTGTCGCGACAGATTCTTTGGCTGCGTCGTCCGGATTCACGCCCTCCGTGATCTTGATCGCTTCGATACGATAACTTCCTTCTCCCGTCCCCTGAGTCAGGATCCTGTATTCCCCGTCTTCCGGATTCGGCACGGTGATGAATTCATTCTGCATATCATAACCAGTGTAGTAGGCCCCCGGAATCTCGTCGTAAATCCCGCCAGTCTCAAAGTTCTTGCCCATCTTCTTATTTGATGGAGAGATGATCTGGATGTCGATGGGAGAGAAAACAGGTACAAAAAGAATTGAATTGATGATAAGCGGGGAAACATCTGCGATAGAATCAAGTCCGCTCAAAACAGTATATACCGTATCGGCGGCTTTCGATGGAAGATCCAGATGAGAAGAATTTATTTCGATTTCTTGATCGGAAGGAATGCCTTTTGCAGATTCAAGAGGAACTGTCCCATCGCCAGCACCAGTTTCTAAGCCTTTGTCCCCGATCAGGTCATCGTAACCATCAGGTTTGCCATATCCCCATAAATCATTCTCTGAATCATTGGCTGGTGATCCGATACGCAGTGTAGTGATGGTTTTGTCTGATGTAATCCTACCTGCCACATTTGTAAATTCAACATTTCTTAACTTTTGTAAATTTTCAATCTTGTTGAGATTTTCAATAAAAACATTTTTTGGATGAAGATCTGGATATATCCTCATTACATTGGTACCCTTGTCACGAAGATAGGAATATGTCGGAAGAAGTTCCGTTAAGGAAATCACAGGAAAATTCCTTATATATTCAAAAACATTGTCAAAATTATTTTCTTCTGCCCCCTGACTAATAATCCATTTCAAAATAACATCAAAAAAATCATGTCCAAAGTCACCGCCTTCCCAGGCCAAATAACTTTTTGGCGCTCCATTATGCGGGGTTCCAAGGGTAATCAATTGATCAATATCTTCTTGATACGAAACAGATTCGATGTACTGTCGGGCAACAAGCCCGCCCATTGAATGAGCGACAATATCTACTTTTGGCCAACGTGCCTGATTCTTAATTTGATTTATCTTTTCTTGTAATTCTGTAGCGCTTACACTATTGCTTTGCCCCCAATTATAGGGAAAAGAGAAAAGGTTTTTCCCTTTCTCATATCCGTTTTCTTCCAAATTTTCTAAAAGACCCTCATAGATGCCAAAAATTGGATCCAACACAAGCCCGCTGCCGTCATACCATTGCTGTGACCCCAAGATACCCGGCACAACGATCACGGGATCCTTGGTGTCTGCCTGCTTCGCCCAGTCAGCGACATCCACTCTGCCGCTGATCTTTTCATACGTTGAGCAGGTGGCGCACCTCTTTTGCGGTCCGCTCGCATCACCCCACCAGTTATACCGGAAATCTACAGACCCGGTGCGGGCATTGAGGACGTCGTATTCGTTATTCAGGAATCTTGATCTGTGGACTTGGATCTTGGCGGCAGGAGACTGATTCTCTATGTATACCGCTGCCGTATTGTCATGGAATGACACATTCTCCGCGACGAAGGACTTACCGCCTTGCCACTGGATGACGCCCGTATAGGAGCCTGCGCTGGCGGTATTGAAGAATATGTTCTGTCTCTTGTTCTGCACCTGATAGGCTACCGATCCGCCGCCGCTGATATCGGCATTGCGTATCATCACCTCGCCTTGGTTTGATATCTGGAGCGAATATATCGTTTCAGGCAGGCTGCTGTCTTTTTGCAGAATAACCGGCTCTTTGACGGTACCCTCGATGCGGAGCTTCCCCTGGATATCCATCACCGACCAGTTGCGGAAAGTGATCACCGTCCCCTTCTTGATCACGAGTGTGGCAAGCGGATCGATATACACCGTGCCGTCGATTATCTTCTCCCCCGACCATTCCGTGTAGCCGAGGATCTCTTCGAATCCGTCTGCAGCGAAAGAGAAATGGGAAGGGAGAGGTACTGGAGAAAAGAAAAGAGTTACGACAAGAACGAGTACAGAAAATTTCCTCAGCATATTATTTGCTTTGATA
>JBBTWT010000016.1:0-1090 GCA_038078615.1 Patescibacteria group bacterium
ATAGCTAATCCGATTAGCTTTTGAACTTTATGGGTATATCACCTATCGGTGATATGCCATGTGGACACTGCCGAAAGGGGAGTCGTTTCTTCCAAAGGTGAGCTTGAAGCAGCTTCAGAGGCTTTATGCCTCTGAGCAGAAAGCAAAGCCAAAGCTGCGCCTGTTGTGTGCCATTTGCCGCAAAGAAGGCGGCAGCCTTGATGTTGTTGCCGCAAGAGTGAGCATGAAACGAAGAACTGTCCATGAAATTCTCAGGCGTTTTGACGACAGAGGAATTGAAGCAAAGGACAGCATCAAACAGAACGGAAGACCATTTTACCTGACGCTGCCGCAGCGCAAGGAGCTTGCCCAGAGGCTGCGGCGTGGGCCGCCAAATAATGAGTCTGGCCTTTGGACAACGAAGGAAGTTCAGGCGTTCATCAAGAAGAGATACGATATCACCTATGCGCATTCTCACGTCTGGGAAATCCTCAAGGCAGGGGGCTTCTCTTTGCAGAAGCCGCGAAACAGACACTACAAAGCGGCAACTCCGCAGGTCAAGGCTGACTTTAAAAAAAAGCTGCCCGGCTGGCACGCCATTATCGCAGGAGGGGTTTCGTAGTTGCCTGCCAGGATGAGGCAACTTTTGGCCTCATCCCCATTCTCAGCAAGGGATGGGCGCCAAGAGGAAGCAGGCCTGTCGCTCACATGAATTTCAGGCAGGATTCAATCAGTGCGATGGGTGCAAGAACACAAAGAGCGTTCATCTTCTCTTTCTGCAAGAGGAAGACCAAGCGCCGCTTTGTGAGATTTTTGAGACAGCTGCAAAAAAGATGGAGCAGGGTGTTCTTGATAATTGACAGCGCCCCCTGGCACAGGGGGCGCGAAGTCACAGATTTTCTGAAAGCCAACAGAAAGACCTTCAGGGTCATGTATTTTCCGCTTTACACGCCAGAACTCAACCCTGTTGAGCAGTGCTGGAAACCAGCACGCAAGGTGCTGTCCAACCGCCTGCTCCATTCATTACAATCCGCGCAGTATCATCTTCGAAAGACATTCGGCAATGCTAAAGCTTTGCCTAAAATGTTCAAATATCTAACGGATTAGCTAT
>JBBTWT010000017.1:0-2391 GCA_038078615.1 Patescibacteria group bacterium
TGAAACGAGATGTCTTTTGTTTACGGAACAATTGCACTTCAGATTAGAATTTAAGTTGCGTAAGTTGACGCAGCACGCTCTTTGGGGTAGCGTACGTACTGTATCGTATCGCGCTCGTAGCTCAGTGGATACCCGCCCGACCGAATGACTTCGGTCGTTCGGGCGGGGAGCATCTGGCTTCCCTGCCCGCAGAACATGCCCTCATAGCTTAATGGATAAAGCTTCGGTCTTCGGAACCGACAATGGGAGTTCGATTCTCTCTGAGGGCACAGCATGGCAGGCGGGGGACCAGAGGGTCGGGGGTTCGATTCCCTCCGAGCGCTCCGCAGAGGAAACACGGGTTTGATAGTTTCATGCTATAATCATTATGAAAAGTTAGTCGGACTTTTCACCTAAACTTCATCGTACATTTATGAAACAACTTGATCCAAAAGCAGTCTGGCTATTCTTCATAGGGTTTGTTTTGCGTTGGTTCCTTCCGCTCATAATTTTTAGTACCTATATAGTGATTGTGTCTGGATTCTCGGATGTCGTAGAGATAGCAGGTGACGGGATATCCTTGAGCTTTCTACAATGGTTGTGGGTTATCATCCCCGCGTGTCTCGTTTTCTGTTTTGTATGGGCCAAACTCACATATCATTTTTACCGCTACGAACTGACGGACGCCGGCTTTCGCAAGGAACTTGGGGTTATCTATAAACAGTACGTAACTATTCCTTACGACCGTATTCAAAATGTGGATATTTATCGCGGCATCGTGGCGCGTATTCTCGGTCTCTCCGATCTCAACATCCAAACCGCGGGAGCCAGCGCCGTCGTCACCCGCTATGGAGCCATGGGTGTCGGCTCGGAAGGGCGGCTTCCGGGTCTGTCGCGTGAAGTTGCCGAGCAACTCCGCGATGAACTTATCCAACGCGCTCGTCAATCCAAAAATCAAGGCCTCTAAGGTAAAAAAATGCGGCACAAAAAAGAAGTCTTGCCGAAAAATTCACGACAAGACCCCTCACTTCTTTAGGCTTCCGCCACCCAGCATCTTCCAGGCTTGCCGGTAGAGAAGCGCCGCGATACAGACGGCTGCGATAGCATCCAAAAATCTCCACTGGGGGTCATCAGTGATCACGAAAATACTCGCGTTCGCAACCACCAACACAGACGAGACAGTGTCCCCGAGCGTATGGGATACATTGGCCCATAGAATCTCGTCACGGCTGTAGCGAGAGTGACCACCCCCTCCCCCGTGCTCCATACCAAGCAGGAACAGCATTACGAGGACAATCATGTTTCCGACAAGCCCCGTAACTGCTATTCCCAACAAAAGACCGACCTCGAGAATTTCTCGAGTTTCGTGTCCATGCAACCGTTCGTATGCTTCTCCCAAGATACCGGTCGCAGTGATAATGAGGAGCACCCCCATCACCGCCACAAAATACGCTTGACCCTTTCGAAAACGCTCGTGATCATGGGAAGTATGATACCCATACCACAGAGCCACAAGCCCGATCAGATAACCGAGCGAATCGAACAACATGTGAAACGCGTCGCTCAAAAGTCCGAGACTTTGCGTCCGACTGCCGCCATAGAACTCGACGGCTGCCAAAACAAGACTGAAGCCGAAAGCAAACACGTACGCTGCTGCCTTGCAACGGAAACATCCGCCGACAACAGCCCGGTTTTCACACCAGAAAAAATGCCCATATCGGATGGGCGCAAAGACAAGGTGTCTCATGATCCGCCCTCCTATAGGGATTGGTGGGAAATGATTCAAAGAACTAACGAAGTAGTATGGGGCTTTTCTATTCGCCCGTCAAGCTTGGTAGCCTCTGATAAACTCACTCGGATGCTGCCACCATTCCGGACGGGTGCGTGTTTCACCTTCTTTCCAATATCCCGGCAATACCTCGTCTTTCCACGAACCGGTATAGATTGCAAAATGCAGATGCGCTTCCCAGAACCCGTTCTCCGGAGTAAAAGCCTCGCCGATGAATCCGAGCGGCTCGCCAAACTCCACCTTCTCGCCGATACGCTTAAAACAAGCACCGAGGTGAGCATAGACAGAATAAAACACCCGGCGTGTCTTTCTGTGTTTGTGCCGGATAATGATGATATGCCCCCAGTTCCCCTTTTCTTTCGTCCCGGTATGCAAAGCCGCATAGACCACTTTGCCGCGGCCGATGGCTCGCACGTCCGTCCCGGCCGGCACGGTGCAATCCTCCCCAAGGTGGATACCCCAGAGAACACCATCGCGCACGACACGCTTGCCAAATGGCGTGCCACTCACCTGATAGTCCTCGATGGGAAAAATAAGTTTCGGAGTCGTGAGATAGGCCATATTATACACTTGGAGTCAGTAATCTAACGCAACGGATAGGAGTAGTATATCCGTATGCAATA
>JBBTWT010000018.1:0-17124 GCA_038078615.1 Patescibacteria group bacterium
TAGCTTAAACCTTCCTGGGGAAGTGTAAACCCTTTTGCTGCAATGTTAACAAATTTCAATGTCAACGCCAAAAAACCACCGTGTCAAACGCCAGTGGCTCCTTTTGGCTTGGATAAGGGATATTTGCCGAAGAAACGAAAAAGAAAAGGGATCAGGTATCTTTTTTCGGCCTTCCTCTGTCTCCCTTGCATTGCCTACTCGGATACTGAAAAAGGGGCATTAAATCCTGAAACTCGCCAAGACTACGCGCATTATAACCCCAACAGCCATTTTCTCAGCGCCACATAGCGGATTTTCTTCCCGTCAAAATCATCCTCTCCTTCAAAATCTTCGGTTATTATCAGCCCCCTGTCCAATGAGAACTCGGCCATCGCCTTGAGAAGCGCCCTAGTCTCTCGTTTCTTGGTATTCATATCCCGTACATTCCAACATACCTGGATGAGCTCCGTGACATCGGTGTTTTTCTTCACCACAAAGTCCACTTCTTCCTGAGCCAGGCTTTTCCAATAGTATATCTCCATATCGGGATGAAAATAGGATCTTCTTTTGAGTTCCAAAAATACGACATTCTCAGCCAACTTGCCAAAATTGCCGCTGAAACGGAATCCGACGATATTAGCCAGCCCGGTGTCTACCGCATATACTTTTCTCGGGCTTCTTTCCTGTTCTTTCACTTTGAATGAGAACCTCTTCAGAAAGAACACCACATATGATGTTTCCAAATAGGCCGAAAATCTTTCGACTGATACGGCGGATATACCGAGAAATTTTCCGGAAGAGGTGAACGTGACGGGTGAAGATATATTGCTCAGATAGAACCTGATCAGGCTTTTGATGGCTTCAGTTTTTCTGATTTTATAGCGTTTTATCAAGTCCTTGCTGACGACATCATCAAAGTATGCGAGAAGGATACTTTCCTTGTCTTGTCCCAACACTACCAACGGAAAGGAGCCAAATTCTATGAATTCCTTGAGTAATGATTTCGATGCTATGCCCTCTCTTACAAGTCCCGGCTCGTTTTTTATTTCCAAATCCTTGAACTTCAGAAACTCTGCAAAAGAAAGAGGCATCACTGTCATATCCAGATGCCTGCCTGTCAGCACCGTTGCCAACTCACTGCTCAGCAGTTTTGAATTGGAGCCAGAGATAATCAGATTGGCTTTCCCTAGCTCCTGCGTTGTTCTGACCCACTTCTCCCATCTCGGGATTTCCTGTATCTCATCCAAAAAAACATATATTTCGCCCTTTGGCTTATACGTCTCCAAATAAACATCAAGTGCTTGCTGGAGAAGCCCCGTATCCAATCCGGTGAATCGAGGATCTTCAAAATTGATTATCAAGATATTGCATTTGTTCACCCCCTTCTTCTCCATCAGCCATTTCGCAAGTTGTCTCATTATATACGACTTCCCGCTGCGTCTTGCCCCTACTATTACTTTTATCTGCTCACTCGGAAGCCTCCCTTCCAAAATATCCAGATAGGAGTCCCTGGTCAGCCCGGTTTTCAGATCTTTTTGCCAAAAATTCCAATCTTCCAATATCTCTATGAGCTCATTTTTGTTCATTTTATTTGTCATATGTAATGAAACAGTAACATTTTATAACATATGTATTATATATGTTATAAAATGTTTCGTCAATAAAACCCCACATTGCCCGACTCGCTCCACAATCTGAAAATAATAAAAAACCACCGTGTCAATCACAATCAGCTCTTTTCGGCTCGAACAAGGGATATTTACCGAAGAAACTCGTTCTGGTCCTAAAACAAAAGAGTGGCTGATCCTTGAGTTCGCTTCTTACGTTGCTTGTCTATTTTTTATGCTCTTTCCGACTATCGAAATAAATTCCTCGATATCGCCCAGTCTGTTATGAAGCGCTTCGTACAGTGTCAGCAAATCCAGTTCTTCATAGTCATGCGCGAGTGCGTTCCGGAATCCGGTCATATCTGAAAGTTTCTTTTCGAGCGGCTCTTCGATAATGCCGTTTTCTCGCAAGATAGCGAATGTTTCTCTCATCGTTGTCGGTTTCCTGAAATCCTGATGCGCGATATAACTTTCACCGAGTTCGATCGTCGCCTGTGTCACGAGATAGAGATATCGCTCGAAAGCGCCGGAGATCGTCGTGTCATGAAAAAGCTCCGCTTGTGAGTACTTCTTGAAATCTTCAAGAAGCGCAAGATATTTTCGAATAGAGCTTATCTTGTTTTCTATAATGCCGATGGTACTCATACGGATATCATGCCAGAGTCAGATTATATCGGCGGAGCATATCGCGGAAGTCGAAATACTCGTTCAGTATGTTCGGCTCGATGCGAACACGGTACGATTCTTGTTCTATCAGTACCTCACCCTCTTGGATGATGGTGTATTTGAGTTCCGGAGAAACGGTCGTGTTGAGTACCACGAGATCAATGGCATCGGTTCCAAGCGCCTGCGAGAGCTCCCCTCTCACCGTGAGAGCAAGATCGGCAAGTTTCTTCCGATCACGCTCACTCACATAGATGGCAAAGTCATAATCGCTTATCAGCCCTGCAGTGCCCCTTGCACGCGAACCGAAAAGATACGCCACTCGTATCTCGGGGTGTCGCATGAATACCGCCTTCGCATTATTTTTCTGATCCTCATTCATACGTTCATCATCTTAGCAAAATGTCGTCAGAAAGACAATCATCAAACATAAAAAACCACCGTGTCAAACACCAGTGGCTACCTTTGGCTTGGATAAGAGGCATTATTCAATTTTACCGCCCGTGCAGCTCCATATCCGGCAACGGCTCACCATCTCAAATTAATTCTCTCGTTTCCTCCAGGATTCTTACCTTCACCGCACCCCAGCTCACATCTTTGAGCATTTTCGGCATCACATCCTCTTCGGCATCATCGAAATATGCCAGGCTTTTCAGAAGATGCAGCCGATTGTACTCTATAGAGCTATATTTTTGCTCGAAGAAAGACAGCAGCTCAGAAAGCGTATATTTTTCCAACAGGAAATAAATATCGATAAAGTCTTTCTTGCTCCCTCGGGAAGAAACCGCATCGATTTTCATACACGCGATATCTCGTTCATCAGCCAAACGTACCCCTCCGAAATCAACGAGCGGAAACAAAAGCGGATATTCATATCGGATAAATGTCAGCTTGACATCATCCAACATACCGTCAAGCGTCCCCGCTTCTTCATTCGTGAGCCGATATCGCCCGAGAACAACCACTGCTTTTTTCAGTTTTTCCAACGAAAAATCCTGGGCGGAAAAAAAATCGAGATCGATGGATTCACGATGCCCAAGATGCAAAGCAAGCGCGGTGCCGCCGACCAGGTAAAAATCCTCAATGAAAGATCGTGTGCTTATTTTCTCCAAAACGCGGCGCGTTTCAGGAGCGAGGGTTTCTCTGTACATTGCTGTTTGTCGATATTGAAATAAAAATACCAGAAAGAAAGGGATTTCCGATCGATGGTTTTTGCCTTGAGAAGCACTTCCTTGAGAGCGTCATCACCATAAAACTCGTGCGCCCAGCGAACATCGTCGACATCTCCCCGTGCAAGGATACGCTCTATGATGAAGCGTTTGTTCTGCTGCGGGTCGATACTTGCTCGATCAACATCCCAAAATAAAGCCTGTTTTTGAAGCGTCTCCATAATCTTATTATACCTCAAAATCAAGGTTTTTTCAACGGCTTGTACCGCACCAAGCGTAACGAGTAAACACACAGCTACGGGTAAAAAAAGAAGCCAGCGTTGCCGGCTTCTAAGGAAACTACAGCTTTTTGAAGGAGCGTTGCCTTCAGGAGAGCATTTTGATCACGTTTGCTATGAGATGCAGTCCCAGATCATCCTTGAGAGTGAGGAGGGACTCCGGATGGAATTGCACGCCAGCAATCGGATATTCCCTGTGCTGAACGGCCATGATAATTCCATCATCAGAGCGTGCCAACACTTCGAGACAGTCCGGCAGGGTTTCGTCCAGAGCATAAAGCGAATGATACCGCCCCGCTATGAACTCCTGTGGCAGTCCGCTCAAAATCCCCCGCCCCATAGAACGTATGAGCGAACCGACACCGTGAGCCGGATGATCGAGAACGCCCAGTGTGCCGCCGAACGCCTCCACCATACCCTGCAGCCCCAGACAGACACCAAACACCGGAATCCTGCGTCGGACACATTCCAGCACCAACTCAGGCACTCCGAACTCCTCCGGTCTCCCGGGTCCGGGAGAAATGAGCACCAGATCCGGTCGCAACTCATCAAAGAGCGAATACGGAAACCCTGCCCTCCGAGTCGTCACTTGCGCCCCCGTCTGCCGCACATAGTCGCCGAGTGTGTGCACAAACGAGTCTTGATTGTCGACGACCAGCACTGTTTTCCCGATACCGCTCCGGATATCCGCACCAACGCTCTTCGTAGCTGCTGGTGATCGGCCCAGTACCGCATCCATAAACGCGCTGGCTTTGAGACGTGTTTCCGCCTCCTCGGCCTCCGGCACGGAATGAGCGAGCAGTGTCGATCCCACCCGCACCTGTGCCACTCCATTCTCAAGGTGCACGGTACGGATCGTAATACCCGTCTTGATATCACCATTACAGAGAAGCATCCCGACACAACCGCCATACCAGCGACGCGCGGAATTTTCCAGATGTTCGATCATCTGCATCGCCGCAGGCTTGGGTGCTCCGGTCAGTGTGCCCGCCCACATATGGGAGAGCAATGCGTCGAACGCGTCATACGGCTGACGCAACTCCCCCACCACATGATCCACGGTGTGAAACAACCGGGAGTACGCCTCGATAAGCCGCCGACCGATTATCTTCACCGTGCCCGCTTCACACACCCGCGCCTTGTCGTTGCGATCGACATCCGTACACATCGTCAGCTCCGCCCTATCTTTCTCCGAATTGAGCAACATCAGACGCTGTGCCTCATCCTCGATGGCTGTCTTCCCGCGACGGATAGTGCCCGAGATCGGACAGGTTTCCACGAGCGTTCCTTCCACCTGCACGAACATCTCCGGCGACGCACCGACCAGCTGCTCGTTGCCGAGGTTGATGAGAAATTCATACGGGCTCGGATTCGTACGACGGATCGTCTCGAAGAGTGCGCTCGGCGTTCCGGAAAAACCGGCGCAAAACACCTGGCTCAACACCACTTCGAAAAAATCGCCGCGCCGCGCTCCTGTGATAATTTCCTCCACTTTTGCGACGTACTCGCCCGGCTCGTGGTCACTTTTCTTCCGCAAGACGCCCTTGCGAAACGGCATCGCTTCACCGGTGCGCGACAACCCGGCCGTATCATATTCTCCCGACCGGAAATCGTACCGATAGCGATAGGCGTGTTCCTTGCGATGATCCACGACGATGAGTTCGTCCGGCAAGAACAGGTGCAGATCCGGACGATCTTCGGGACGCAGATGGCACAATGCTATCGGCTCGACCTGAAAGACCAAGTCGTAACCGAACGCGCCATAGAAACCCAGATGCTTGTCCTCTGCGTGACCGAATTGCCGGACCAACGTGCGCAACACGCTGAAGATGGTCGGCTGATGCAGACGATCCTCTTCCGAGAACGACGCTGACATCGGCGCCACCTGCCCGCAAAGCTTGTCGCCAGACTGGATCATCTCCCCGATGATATGCGGGTGATGTTCCAGGGCGGCACGGAAGATATGGAGCAGGATATTCCCCCGTTCGTTGAGTGCACGGATCTCGAAACGCCGTCCGTGCCCAACGAACTCGATGGGCGGATCGACGAAACCGATATCCCACTGGCTGTAGCGCCCAGGATACTCGTACCCGCTCGCGAAGATGGCTCCGCGATGGGTGTCGATTGCTTCGTACACATCACGCAGTGCCGTATCCAAGGCAACCTCTTCATCAGAGCGAGTGACACGCACTCCACCGTGAGTATGATACTGAATACTGTTTGGCATGACATTTCTCCTCTGTGAAATACTGGTTGTGAAAGAACGGCTTTGTGCGGAAAGCTCCAAACAAAAAACTCCCCACCCTTCGTACAAGAAAAATCCTGTACAAAGGGCGAAGAGTTTAAAAACGCTCCGCGGTACCACCTTTGTTCTGAAAGCACGCGCCAAACATTTCAGACGGCGATGCTGTCAATCTCATCAAGCTCAGACATCTGCGAAATATTCCGCAGACCGACACTGATTATCCTATGGTTACGGAGGAAGCCGGGTCTTCACTTGCGCAAAGACCACCCTGCCATTCGAATGGCGACCGAGGCCCAACCCCTCGTCAAACGACAAGGGACCTAGATCATGGATGTTGTAGTTGTAAAGTACTCTGTGTGCTTATGCTAGCAAATCCTCCGCTTTTGTCAAACAATCAGGCTAAGGAATCATTTGCGGAGCAGTCTCAGGCATTGTCGTGACATCTTTCACCGGAGCACCTGTATCACCGGCATCAGCACCATTCTCGTCATCCATAGCCGCAGACTCATCTCCTTCTTCCATACTACTATCTTCCGCATCACCCTCCTCTTCAGTATCCTCTTCATCTTCTTCGATAGGATTCTCGAGCGTATAGACAGCCGGATCATTGCACACGACACCATCGGCTTCGGCAGTCGCCGGATCACAGAGCGTGAACGAACACTCCGCCTCGCCCTCCGGGCACGTCAGGGCATCGCAATCCTCATCGTTCGGATCGCAGAGCGGGATATTCTTGGCATTGCGCTCTATGAGCTTATAGTACGACGTGTCCTCGACAGGATCGCCCGTGCACTCTCCTTCGACCGTCGGATCGCACTCCCAGATGAAACAGGCTTCCGTGTACGGATCGCACTCCGCTTCAGCCTGGATGATATAATCACGGGCTATCATGAATTTGTAATACGACACTACGACGGATCCGGCGATGAGGATGCCGAAAATGGCAAAAAGAGCTTTCGATTTTGTGTCCATGATAATTATGTCAAAAATGTTCTACTGTTAGCATACCACAAAAATACACTGAACAAAAGAAAACAGCCTGTGTCCAAACGTTCTGGAAACAGGCTGTTCGATGTACTGCTCGAGGAGACGGGTAGGGTCAGAACAAAGCGACCGAAAACTTCACGACCACCTTCGTCCGATCTTCGTCCGGACGACTGGCGACCGGGATGGCCACCCAGACCTTTACCTTCTCGTTGAAAGCCCAGCCGATCACTGGCCCGATGCCGACAGCAGATTCACCGTAGGCGCCAATGAACAATGAGTCTCCCAGCTTTTTGTGGACATACCCTAGATAGAACCAGGGGTCTTCCTTTTCGCGGTCATAATGCTCCGCATTGAGGAGGATGGTCAGTCCATCCGCCTCATAGTATGCCCACGGATTGACCGTGGTATGACAGATGTCACCATACCAGGCGCAACCGGCACCGAGCGCCAGCTGCCAATCACCGAGTTTCTTGCCAAGCCCGACATAGGCAAAGCTGAACTCCGATTCATGCGAGATAAAGCCCCACACCGATAGTCCAGCGGTGCCAGCGATACCCTTCTCAAGATACAGCTGTTTACTGAAAGAGGAGTCTTTGTTACGCGCGTGATATGCGAGCGTGACTTCAGCGAATAAATCATTTGCCTTTTCCTCCTCCTTATCGGCAGCCTGCGCCGCCGGAACAAACATCAGCGCCGCCAGGATGGCGACGAACAGCTGGTTCAGCTTCTTCATGATTCTTTTCTCCTCTGTGAGATTGTAAAGTTGCTCTCCCCTGAAATTTCAGGAGAACCAGTAATTATAGCACCTTTTCACAAAAAAATCAACCCCGCGCCAATTCCAGGGAAAATCTCTCCTACGGTACAATATTAGGCGTAGCCGCCTTTCGGCTTATACCAGGCATTATTCCAAGTTTCCGCAAGAATGAGTACTGGGTCAACCCCCAGTAAAATAGCTTGAATTCAAAACCCAGAGCCCATGTCTTACGCTCGCCAATTCAACAACTCTATTTTATACTATAGTATAAAATAGAGTTGTATAATGTACTATATGTAACAAGGGGGTCAACAGCTCCCTCTTGTTTTTTTCGTCCTAACTTTTATTTCTCTAAATCTCTCGCAACGGCGCGATAGGCGCAGTAGTCACACTCCGTGCTCGGCGCGGGGAGCTTGTCTGCCATGAGACAGTCACGCGCGGCAATAAGCGTATCGGAAACCCACGCGTCATCGCCGATATACGGGAGCAGCGTGATATCGAATTCGAGCTTGCCGTCGAACGCCTTGCGATCGGAGCGGCCGTTGCAGTAGACGAAGTACCCGGTGTCGGAAACCTTGAATCCGTTTTTTCGGAACAGCCACTGGTACATCTCCATCTGACGCTTGTAGCCGATTTGCCACGCCGCATCGAGATTCACCTCGCCGTCCTTGGCGGTGGCTTTGTAATCCACGATGATCAATTCTTGATCGGATTTTACCCCGTGAAATTGCTTCGCACCGACCTTGCCGGATTTCACGGGGCGAGCCCACACATCATCCACGCCTCCGGTAAAAAAGAAATTTGTTTCCGGATGGAGATACGTGATGCCATGGCGGAGCGAATCCCGCCACTCATCCATCTGCTCATGCTGAAACGGTACCGCATCGATACCATAGGTCTTCATCAGCGGGTGCGCCGTGCCCGATGCGCGATGGATGTCGAATTCTTTCTTGAGCAGGGTGTCCACGGCGGAGTTGAGCGAGAATGGGAATCCCGGCGGCCGATCCGTCCCGAGACGCCTATCCATATAGAAACAACGCGGACAACTCATGAAAAGCTCGAGGCGCGATCGGCTCAGACGGAACGGCTCATGCGATGCCGGATCGAACAGGTTTCTCTCGCGTCTGGGTTTGTAGTATTGGGACATAGGCTTCTGTCATTGCGAGCGAAGCGCGGCAATCTCATCATTAAAAATTCAACTCATTCCACCGTGGATTTATGCTTTCTATGAGCATGATTTTCTTTTTTCTTGATCCGGCCTTGATTTTCTTTTCCGCCATTATAGCTTCCATCGGAGCTGAAAAAACCTCAGCAAAAACAATTTTATGAACATTGTATTTTTTGGTGAAACCAGCCCCTTTCCCTTGTTTGTGTTCTTCAACCCGTTTCGCCAGGTTTCCAGTAACTCCAGTATACAGCACCGTATGGTTTTTGTTTGTCAGTATGTAAACCCAGTATTGTTTTTGTCCCATAAGTTTTTGGGGATTGCTTCGCTTTGCTCGCAATGACATACCCTTATTAAACATTCTACCACACAAAAAATCCCCTCCGCCAACTGGCGGATTGGAGGGATTTTTCTGCTGCTACGCTCGCTCTCGTACTAGCGGAAGAGCCGGAGCAGTGCGCCGAAGATGCTGAATTGATCGTCTTCAGCCGCGATATACGACTGGAGTTTCAATACCTCGCTTTGGAGGGCGTTCGCCTGATCCAAGAGAATCTGCTTGATATCCGGATCGGTGATCTGTGCCGCCGCCGCTTCGAGCGCCGCCGCACGAGTCTGCATCGCGGTCACCTGCCCACTCAACGTATCGAGAGCGCTGAAATCAGGTCCGAAGAGGAACGCTGTCAACCCCTTGCGGTCATTGATGTCTTCCAAGCTTTTTTTCAGAGTCTGCGCCGCCGCTTTGTGCTCGGCTGCCACCTTCCTCACCTTTCCGGAAACACCATCATCGTCACCGGATTCGATTTCGGCCACATCATCGAGATCTTCATAGAGATCATCCGAATCTTCCTCGTGATCCTCGAACAGATCATCGTCATCATCCCCGCCATAGGCGAAGATCGCACTCTCCACCAAGCTCTTGAGACGCTTCACGCGTTTCTCGAACGCTCTCGCCGTGTCTCGGGTGATGATATCCGGGTTTGCCGCAAGAGAAGCTTTGAGCGCGGCAAAGTCTGTTCGCAGAGATGCAAGTTGATCTTCGAAAACCGAAACATCGCCACCAAGCGCCGCCAATGTAGCGATCTTCTTCGCCACCTGTCCGAAACGCTTCTCTATCGTCGCCATCTCCTCGGTGATCTTCTCGGCGTACTCGAGATCTTTCTCCGTAAAGTGCGCTATCTTCTTGATCTGCTTGGCAAGCAACTTGGCCGCCTCAAGATCGTTGGCATCAAACAATACGCCCGTCTGCGTCAGCCCTGCCTTCGCCGCTGCCAGACTGGCAAGCGCTGTCGTCACATCCGCTCCTTCGGCTTGTTTCTCAAGGATGTGCTTTTCAGCCTCGGCTATTTTCTCCTGCAACTTCTCCAAGGTTTTATTGCGGTCCTTGTACATACCGCTGTCATCGTCTTCATCTTCAAGCTCATTTTCATCCTCATCTTCGCCCTCCATCTCATCCTCATCTTCACCCTCTACTCCGTCACCGTCTTCATCATCTTCCACATCGTCTTCCTTGCCAGAACTCTCACGAGCTCTTTCAGCTTCTTTTTTTGCCTTCTCACGTGCTTTTTCTTGCTCTTTCTTTGCTTTCTCGTCTTTCTTCTCACCATCTTCACCACTGTCATCTTCACTGCCGTCGTCATCTTCACTGCCGTCGTCACCTTCATCGGCAAACGTAGCCGGCGCCAAACTGAACTGATTCTTGGTGATGATCGCCGCCGTACCGGCAAAGGCGCCGAATGACAGCACGACTATGAGAAGCGATGCTCCCGTCCCCAACTTATTTTTCATTTTCAACATATCTTTTTTTGTTTTTGTTACTTATGTACGCATTTTTGAAAAAAGGATCGACCAAATCCTTAGGATCATTATACCATCGAATGTGCAAAAAAAAAATAGGATGTCAACCCCTCACCTTTTTAGAGAAAAACGTCCAGTTATAGAAAGTTGAGGCGTAGCCGTCTATCGGCTCACGTAGGCGATAATCATCATCTCTTCATGAAAAAGGTGAGGGGTCAAGCCCCCTCTCGCACCTCTTTTGGCTTATATTCAAGCCAGCGAACGGAAAATGGCATAGGTTGACTGAACCGTCTTTGCCCATGTGAAGAGCTTGGCTCGTTTCAGGCTTTTTTCTCGCATACTCTCGGCAAACGCCTGATCGGCGAGCACCTGCCGGAGCGCCTGAAGCAGTTCGTCCGGCTGGTAGGGGTCGATGAGGATACCCGCGTCCCCCACTATCTCCGGCAAAGACGAGGAGTGCGAGGCGATTACCGGGACGCCACAGGCCATCGCTTCAAGCGGCGGGAATCCGAATCCTTCGTAGAGCGACGGGTAGACGAAGACGCTCGCGAGATTGTAGAGCGCCGTCTTGTCGGCATCCTCGATAAACCCTGTCTGAATGATCATATCCTTGTGCGGCGAGGCCTCTATGGCTTCAAAAACCTCCTCACACTTCCACCCGCGCGTACCGGCGATGATAAGCGCGTATTTTTCCAGCACGGGATGTTTGAGCGTCCGGAGCGCCTCGTACGCTTGTATGAGGGCGAGGATATTCTTGCGCGGTTCCAGTGTCGCGAGCGCGAGGATGAATTTGTACGGCAGGTGATATTTCTCCTTCACGCGGAGCAATTCCGCATCGTTGCGGCTCATCACATGGAATTGTTCCCCGATACCACTCGGAATGACGGTGATGTTTTTTTCCAAAACGCCGTACCGCACCACCAGATCATCCCTGGTCGACTGCGAAACGGCGATAACCTTGTCCGCTGACAACACGAGACGCTTAAAGTTGATGAAGAAATGCCAGATACGGCGTTTCCACGAGAAGGTTTCCGGAAACAGCTCGAATGAGAGATCGTGCGCCGTCACGACGAGCCGGGTCTGGTCCGATACGGCGGCGAAATTCAGATTCGGCAGAAAGAATATGTCCGTCCCGCCGATGAGCCGATCGAGTTTCGGAAAAGAGAGATACCAGAGCGACAGATTCAGGAGCTTGTTCGGGAAACGATAGGCTTTCAGCGTGACATGCGGATACTTGGTTGCGCACTCCAAAAAGAAATCCGGAACGCGTTTTTTCCACGCGTTGAAAAAAAGGATGTAGTCGTTCTCGCGATCCAGCTCGAACAACCCCGCGAGGAGCGCCAGCGTATATTCCTCCACTCCGGTGCGCTTCCCCTCCGCCAGACACCGTACGTCGATCCCTATGCGCATAATCAGTAAACAATCAGCAGCGAACAGTTAACAGCCGGCCATCGAAGTGTCTTACGTTTTGTTTATTACCAAACGCAGCGAGTGAAATGAGGGCTTACTCTCATTTCCGAGCGCAGTGTAGGTAAAATCGGGTTAATACCCGTTATTGTCGGCTGTTTCTTGTTGACTGAAAATAATGGCGGAGAAGCGCCGCCCAGAATCCGATGAATATCCCGAGCGCCAGTCCGGCCGCGGCGGCGAAAGGGAGCGAAACGCGCGCGTCGCGGATCACCGGATCGCTTCCGATCACGACGAACCAGCCCTGCTCGGCATTTTCCCTGTTCAAGCTATCAGCGTAGCGATTCAAGACAGCGACCGTTGCTCCTGAAATCTTCCCGAGCGTCTTCGTATCGACGTCGGCATAGGAGACTTCGACCACTTGCGAGGAAAGACGTTTCGCTCCGAAGAGATTTTTCAAATCACGCGTGCCGAAACTCCGCGTATCGAGTCCTGCAGCGGCATAGATGTCCTCGACGACGCGCGGCGCACCGAGCCAGCGTACGACCGTATCGGCGAAACGCTCGTCCGCCTGCAGGCGATAGAAATCGTCATACGTATAGTCAGAAGTATTTTGCGTACCGGCGCGGCCGATGTTGAGGAGGAGTGCCGCCTGATACTTCACGGGCTGGCTCTGCTGCCACGCGATCGCCACCGCGACGATGATGAGCACGACCGCCCAGAAGGTCTGCTTCTGTTTCTTGAAAATGTCGATATAATCCCTCAGTTCCATATATTTCTTGTTTCCAGATGATTTTCAAGCGCCTGCTCCACGTAGTCTTTCATTGTAGCCTTGAATCGTTCTTTGTCAAAGGGGGCGGCCTGAGCGCGGATAAAATGCGGGTCATAGTCGGCATCGCGGAAACGCGCGAACGCGTCCACGATGGCTTCCGGCGTCTGCTCGTCGAAGAATACGCCCATCGTCCCCTCCTCCATATGTTCCACGATATCGCCGCCGCGATAGGCGATGAGCGGACGACCCGCGGCCATAGCCTCGATCGCCACGATGCCGAAATCTTCTTCTTGCGGGAATACGAATCCCCGACACTCCGCATAGTACCGCGGGAGGTCTGCTTCCGGCACGCGCCCGAGAAATTCGATCGTCGGTCCGGCCATTTTCTTCAGACGCTCGAGTTCCGGGCCGCGACCGATGATCTTGAGCGGAAGCTTGAGGCGGTTGAACGCCTCGATCGCGATATCGTGGCGCTTGTACGCGATGAGGCGACCGACCATAAGAAAATAATCCTGACGCTCTTCGGGCTTGACGACAAAGAAACGATCGATAGCGACCGGCGGATGGATGACCGAAGCATCTTTTCGGTAATATTTCTTGATGCGCTTGGCGACGAACTGCGAATTCGCGAGAAAACGATCCACCCGGTCGGCGCTCGCTTTGTCCCACAGGCGGATCGGATTCATAAAGAACGGCACCAGTCTCTTGATAAGCGATGGAAAACCGAAATCCTGCGTGTATTTCTGACAATCATCCCACGCGTAGCGCATCGGCGTATGCATATAGCAGATATGGAGCGTCTCCGGCCGCGTGATGATCCCCTTGGCATAGCTCGACGAATCCGACAGCACGATATCGTATCTGCTGAAATCGAACTCCTCGATGGCGAGCGGCATCAAAGGCGGGAAAAACCGATGGCGCTTGCGCGAGAACGGCAGACGCTGGAGAAACGACGTATGGATGCGCTTGTCTGCAAACATCCCATGCATCGCTTCCCGGTCATGGATCAGCGTATAGATCGGCGCGTAGGGATAGAGCTCGGTGAAAGCCTCGAGCACCCGCTCCGCCCCCCCGTACTGCACCAGATAGTCATGCACGAGCGCGATTCTCATAACCCATAGAGATTCTTGTTGTTCAGATGCTCTTCATACGTGACGGAAAAGATCGTTTTGCCGGTTTTTGGGTCGCTCAGAAAATAAAAATACGGGTTGCTTATCGGAAAAAGCGTGGCCGAAAGGGAGACCATCCCCGGATTGCCGATGGGTCCCAGCGGCAGCCCCGTGTGGATGTACGTGTTGTACGGCGACTCGGTGCGCGTTTCCTCAAACGTATGCTGGATCTTGTCGATACCCAGTATGTATTTGACAGTCGCGTCGCTCTGCAAAGGCTGCCCGATAGCGAGACGGCGCCAAAAGATGTCCGCCACCATCTTGCGGTCAATTTCCGTTTTCACTTCATTTTCCACGATGCTCGCGAGCACCACCACCCTGTAGATGCCCTGTTGCCTCTCTTCGGCCGCGGCGCGGAAAGCCGTATCTATTTTTTTGCCAAAATTCTCGAGCATTTTTTCGATGATATCCTCCGCGGATGCCTGAGGATAAAAAAAGTACGTATCGGGAAAAAGAAACCCCTCAAGCGACACGTCCGCCGGCGCATCGGCCAGAAAATCGAATGTCTGTCTCCACTCCGATTTCGGCTGCTGTGCCAATATGAGAAATGCTGCTCCCGGCAGGCCGTTTGCCGTCAGACGCTCAGCCATCTTCTTGGTATCCCACCCTTCCGGAAACGTGACGCGGATATCACGCGGCAACGTCTTGCCCTCGGTCACCATAAACGCGATGTCCGCTATGGAGAGAGCGCCGTTCAGGCCGTACGTTCCCGCAACGAGATTCTTGGTTTTCCCCTCGCGGACGATGTGCCAGATGAACGCATAGCGCGAAGCGATGAGACCGTCGCTCTCGAGGCGCTGTGCCAGGCTGAAGATGTTTTCTCCCTGCTCTACTTCGAAGCGCTGATTCTGCCCGCTTGGCCCGTGAGAATATTGTGCCACGGAGGAAAGATAAAAAAAACCCCCGAAAGTGATGACAGAAAGCACGACAGCAATGATGAGGAATGTTCGCACAAAAAGTTCAAAGTGATTTCTGGACGAGAGGTACGAACGCAAACCCGGGAAATTCTTCCTTGGAGAAATCCTGTTCCCCGCGCTTCTCGAGATAGACCAGGTGATTGTGTATCGGAATCACCATCTTGCCGCCGACCGCGAGCTGATCTTTGAGCGCTTGCGGTATCTCGTCGGCGGCCGCGGAAACGAGGATGCGGTCATAGGGCGCGAGCGCCGGATACCCCTTGTTACCGTCACCAAGTATGCACTCGACAACACCGGAACTCACCAGACCGAATTTCTCCACATTGCGCCCGGTCATTTCGTGAAGCTCCGGCAGCATTTCGACCGCGATGACTTTTCCTCCGCTACCCGCGATACTGCCGAGGAGCGCGCTCGTCCATCCGGAACCGCTCCCGATATCGAGTATCCTCTGCCCGGGTTTGGGATCGAGGAGCTCGAACATGATCGCGACCGTCGTCGGTTGGGATATCGCCTGACCGTACCCGATAGGCAGCGGGATATCCGCTTCCGCCTCCTGTTCGAATGCGGACGGCACAAAATCAGCCCGGGTAATTTCATTGAATGCCCGGATAATCGGTTCTGACTTCAGATACCCGTTACGAATGAGAAGTTCTACCAAATCGCTGCCCATATCTTCATGTGATTGAAAATTTCTTACTACAATCCGATCACCTGGATGAACACATCCCGTTTTCGTGATCCGTCGAATTCCACCGCAAAGATACTTTGCCGATCCGTGAGGACGAGCTTGCCTTTTTCTACCGGAATCGTCTCGCTATTTCCCAAAAGGATCGCTTTGCAGTGCGAGTGGCCGTTGCTGCGGCCGTCGGAGGTGGTCTCGCGCTTCAATTCGAAAAGATCATGGGAATACTGGGCATCGACCGGAACGATCTTGTAGAGGATACGCATAAAGTCCTGGAGCAGCATCGATTCGTTGTGATTGATGGCGACGCCCATCGTCGTATGCGGCACATAGATGAGCGCCTGTCCTTCGCGCACTCCGGAACGATCGATGATCTCCTGTACGCGGTCAGTGATATCTATGAATTCGATCTGCGTCTTGCTTTCCAGATCGATCCTCTCCTTGTGAATTTTCATATGATTATGTATTTTAGAGACTCTCAAGTTCGCTTTTGAGTTTGTCTTTCTGCTGTACGCCGACGAATTCCTTGACGATCTTTCCGTCTTTGAAAATCTTCATCGTGGGAATCGACATGATGCCGTACGCGCCCGCCGTCGCGTGATGCTCGTCCACGTTCATCTTGCCGATCTTGACCGCAGGCATCTCTTTCGCAAGCTCCTCGATCGCCGGCGCCATCATCTGGCACGGACCGCACCACGGCGCCCAGAACTCGACGAACACGGGCTTGTCGCTCTTGAGCACTTCCTGTTCGAAATTCGCATCGGTAAACTCCATCGCCATATATTTGTTTCGCCTGCGACCGTGCACAGATGTCTGTGAGCCGGCCGGGCTTCATTGAAAAAAATTATAGAGTATCTCCTCACCTCCAGTATACCGTTTCAGAAACGAAAATGCAAAACGAAGCTATATCCTACCTCACACAAGACTGAAAACTCGGATACTGATCGAAGAATCCAGGGTCAGCAGATCGTTTAGCCGTGGTATCGGAGAAGCAGTACGTGAGCACCTGGCGCAGATACCGCTCCGACACGGGGCCATAGTCGATGTCCGTAGTAGAGAAATTGCCAAGATTCATCAGCGAATGTTCCGTCGGACGAATGTACTCTTCTTTCCCTGAACAGCCAAGATAATACCCGACGCGCTGGTCAGTCGAGACGAGACTTCCCCACCAGCGTTCTGCCGTCGCTTTGTCCGGCGCACAATTGGGTCCATCTGGAATCATCACGGCAGAATCGGCCTTCGCGACGATATAGAGCTCCTCGTCTTTCAGACCAAAAGCGTGTCCGAAGAGATGGAGGAACTGGATCCCGAGCGCCTGTTCTTCCAGCATATCTTTCGGTGACTGCGGTACGCTCATGAAGATGCCGGAGTCGGCGTAGCGCACGACGTTTGCCCACGACTGAAAATCGCGACGTGACAGGACGACGAACTTGAAGTTGTTGCTCAACACCAAACGGTTCAGGTACTCATTGACCTTGTCCGAGGCACAGCGCAGCACCGGTTTGCGTTCATCCTTGGTGACTACGGAACAGATAT
>JBBTWT010000019.1:0-51874 GCA_038078615.1 Patescibacteria group bacterium
CCTTACGAAGTCTTTGTAGAAGGGAAATTAGTTGCACTTCACGCTAGAATGTAGGACCTCTTTTCCTCAAGTATTTCAATTGTCTTCCTTTATTCTAGGCTTACAATATGGCTTTCAGATCCTTCACCAACAAAGATATTTTTCTTGCATGGAGGAAAAGAGGTGCGGGGTCAAGCCAAAATACTTAGTTTTTCTCTTCGGGAAGATTGGCCACAAAAGCCTCCGTACGGCGATCCCGAAGGAGCGCGTATAAGAAATTGAGCGCGAAGAGCACGAGCGCGGCGCTGAGGAGAATGCGGAAAGTGAATATCACGGATCCGGGGATGTATGATGCGATAGCGGCGAAATATTTGCGCGGGCCTTGGAGCGCGCCTCCGGTGATGCCCGGCTCCTGAAGTTCTACCTGGGCGACCGTAGAGAAATTGATCTCCGGGGAATCAAATGGGGAAACGTTCCAGATATCATACAGGGCGCGACGGGTATCATTCGACTGCACTACTTGGGCAATAAGGCTAATGTTATATATTCCAGATGCCGGTTCGGATGCCGTGAAATGAAGTTCTCCGGCAGATTCTTCAACGACTGTGCCGCCATCCACGGTCCATTCTTTTTGCGCCGTCCCTCCGAGAAAAGGAGGGATGAATGTAGCGTGAAAACCGAGTACACCGCCGGAAAATGCCTGAAATATGGACTTGCTATAGTCATTGCACAAGCCGTCAGGACAGGCCGTCGCATCAGCTTTGCCGGTAATATCCTTGTATTGCCCGAGGAATTTCGGCCATACGACACTCTTGTCGAGAGATTCTATGGCGACTGCCGGCTCCACGACACGGAACGCGCGCGTGAGCGTCAGGATATTGCCCGTATTGACATCATTCGCGGTGACCGTAATCGAATATGTTTCCCCGGGATTCCCCGTTATGGGGAAAAAGTTCACTTCATTCTGTTGACCGGGTTTCTCGACTCCGTCAAACGTCTCGCAATCGGGAGAGACGCCGGCTTTGGAACAAACCAGAGGCTGACCATTGATTGTCCAGTGAAAGTTTGACAGACCCGCGGGATCGATCCGAAGCCCGATGATCTCGTTCTTGATGACCCGGCACACGGTTCTGTCCAAAGAATCATTGTTGCAGATAAGCGACGGGTTGTCCGCGAGCGTCACCCGCATCACTCCTCCGAGAAGAACGGTATTCGCTTTATAGGCGCTGATTTTTTTCTTGGTGGAAACAAATTTCACGATAACATCGCCTCTCCCCTTACGCACGATATTGTCATCGCCGAAATTCTCCGTTACGGTAACCTTGAAGCGCAGATACCCCACGCCGCCGATAAGATATTTGGAAGTTATATCCTCCGGAGCGTCAAGCTTCACCCTGATGCTGTCCAGGGCGTTACCCCTGATGCTGCCGAGCAGTCCGGCTTCACGCAACTCTTTCGTGATATCGGCGGCATTATCAAAATTTATATTTTTGCTAAACTCCACTTTCCAGTCAAAAAGTATATCAGCCAGATTGCGCTGGGCGTTGGTGACGGTCGCCTGAGTGATGACGATGTCGCCAGCCTGATCTTCCGTCTCATCATTGATCGGATTGTTCGGCGTAGCGCTGACGGCTACTTCCAAATTTGTCGCTTGGCCGCCTTTGGTCGGGTCCACGAGGTTTTTGGGAATACACTTATTGAGATCGAAACTGGCGGTCGGAATTTCCACCGCGTATCCCTTGATGGTTTTCGTGTATGAACCCGTTCCATCGGCAAGTTCGATAGGACAGTTTTTTTTGGGAAAAGCCCACATGATCATATGGGACGAGTCGTCGTGTTTGGTCGGATTCGCCGACGTTCCTTCAATCACAACGCCAACCTCATCGCCGGAAACATAGTTCCATACGAATACCGATTGTCCCAATCCGACGACATTGGCCTCGTCCTTGTTGCCGTTATCAGCCGTATCGGGATCGACCGGATCCGTCCCCCAAAACTCCTCTTCATTTTTGCCGAAAGATCCGTCACCGCTTTCCGCCCCCTTGGCATTGGGAAACAGATGCCTGCACTGGGTTCCCGCACCCGAAGATGTCTGGGAAGAACAGGTGGTAAGGGCTGTCCCGCAAGAATTGGGTGGCGTGATATCCGTGACACAGCGAGGAGTGCCGACGCTGCAAATAGGGGTACCCGTAGCAGAACAGGCCGGGGCGCCATAAATGGAACATACTACACCAGAGCCACTCTCTTCATCACCCTCATCCACCACACATGCTGGAGAGGCGCCTTCCGGACAAGTAGAGGCTTGGGATGTATTGGAAGAACTGCCTGTAAGCTCATAATTTATCCCGGATTTCGCGTCGTTCACATAACAATGATCCGGAGCATTCGTCTTGTTGTCACCACCGAATCTGGCCTTATAACCGTCATCATCAAGAGGGGTGCCAGCCGGCGGCTCCTGTTTTTCATATCCGTTCTGCGCGATGATTCTCGCCGCTTCGATTTTCCAGTCTTCGACGGTGATGTCGCCTGTACTTTCCCGCTTGTCTGTGCCGCGCTTCGTATCAGAGGCATTGCAGAGATCGAGAGTCGCTTCATCCGTGACATTATTGTCCAAATCGCATCCCTTGCGCTTCAGATACCACGTATAATAGAGTGCCGATTCTTCATTGGCAAAACGGAGAGGAAACGCTTTCGCCGAAAGCTTTTCCCCCGGCTTTGGATCGCTCGGATTGAAGAACAGCGAGACTTCCGGGGGTTGCTTCTTGTTATCGGAAACGTTGAAGCTCTGCCCCTGGTTTCGCAAAGAGCCGAGATCCAGATTATAACGGGCTTCCAGTTCAGACGCCACTTGCGAAGGTGATTTGATTTGTTGTGGAGTTGTACTAGGGCCACCTCGAGCAGAAGCGGAAAAAGCGCTCGCAATAAAAAATTCCAGAGCAAAAACGATGGCAAGGATTGTTTTTTGTTTTCTACGAAGCGATCGCATACCCGGGTGAGGTAACTTTGGATTATTTGCTCCACGGAGATCTCTAGCGCAGTATCAGGAAAAAGACATCGGCCAAGAAAAGAAATGCCCAGCTCGCCGCGAACGAGTACCAGATGGATCCGGATCGGTACGCGATGAACCCTGCGAATGGCGAAAAAATAAGGAGCGGCGCCATCTGCCAGGAGACGGCATAATTCAGGGAAGCGAATCCGAGAAACAGCGCTGTCTGGATAAGTACCGAGAATATCCCGAGTGCCCGCAGCCAGAGAAACATCACCAGTCCGCGAAAGAACACCTCATACAACAGCGTCACGAACGACACCAGCACGAGCTCATACAGTACGAACCAGAGAAAGTTCGTTTCAACGAGCACGGGGAAAACATACCGCCCGCGAAATTCCGGAAACGTGAACGCGAGCCACACCACTGCCGCGCCTGCCGCTACGATGCTGACGATACCCGCGAGCACGCCTGCGGTGAGATTTCCTTTCTGAAAGCCGAGATTTTTCAAGGACTCCTTGAGTACTATTTTACTATAGAACACGGGAATCACCAAGAAGAAAACGATGCTCACGATGAAGCCCTGAAACACCGGACTCAATCGGTCGCTCTCGGGAAAAAATCCGAAAAACCCGAGCGAGAAGAAGACGAGGAGTCCGGTGACGATGAAACGGCGGTTATTCGAGAGTATTTCCAGGAGAGGCATACTCTTTATATGGATGTTTGTTATGGCGTTACGCGTACGCTGGTGCTTCAGGGGCTGGATTTTTTTCAGCCTCTTCTTTCGCTTTCTTGTAAGCTCTTCTCGCCAAGAAGTATAGCACGATGACCATCGCCGTCATTATAGGTAGGAAATTCAGCCCGAAGCCGACCGCTTCGATGAGACCAAAGCCTATAATCACCAATCCGCGTACCAGAAACATATTCATCCTCGTGTGCTGCGAAGATCTGTCGAACATCGCGAGCAGGATCCAGATGAGAAAGGTAAAACAGATGGTCACAACGGTGCCGATGCCCGGCAGCGATCCGATGCCCGCAAAATCAAGCAAATCTTTGAGCAGGGCGATCATCGCAACCCCGAGATAGAGAAGCACGGACGGTTTTTCTCCGGTAAACTGAGCATTCGCGGCGGTTCTTCCTTGCTCGTCTTTTACTCTCCCGCTGCGGACATCCCGCCGCACCTGTCGCGCTCTTTGCAAAGCGCTCATTTTGCCAGTACTGCCATCAGAAGCAGTCCGTTGAGACGCCCCCGCGGTTGCTCCTCGGGACGCTCCGGCACGGCCGGTACTGCCGGTGGCAGCGGACCGAGCCGCCCCGGCTCCCGCACGGCTTCCGGCGGCGGCAGCTCGAGATGCGCCCGCGGCGGCGGTGACGGCTCCTCTGGCGGCAACGGCGATGATCGGCAGTACCATACGGATGCGTATTAATCGTTTCTCTTATCCTCTCCCGCAATGCATGATCCCATTTTCTTCCTTATTGTCCGGCATCGAACTCTTGTTTCGCCTGTTCGATCTCGAGCAGCTGGCGCGGATCGGACGTGATGATCTGATCTTCGCTGTAGGAAGCGACCACCTTGATGGCCGCGTGCTTGGATCCGGCGAAGAAGATGCCCTCGCCCACGTTGCTCTCGAGCAGGAGGAATTTCTCGTGATCCGTGAGATAGAACGTCTCCGCCACCAGATCGATCGAGGACGCGGACTGGCGGAGCAGAAGCTGCATCGAGGAGTTCGTGATGATCGGTTTGCCGTAGCGCGAAGCGGCGAAATCTCCGATATCCTGCGTGATGGTCGTCAATCCCGTATAGTATTTGCGGCAGCGTTTGGCGATGCCGAAGAGAAACGACGCCGCATCCTCATTCTGCATCATCACCCAGGCCTCGTCCACCACGATGATGCGCTTCTTCATATGCGAACGGATTTCGTTCCAGATGAACTGGAGGATGATATACATAGCGATGGGACGGAGCTCTTCTTCCAGATCGCGGATATTGAACACGACGAGCTGATTCTGCATTTCCACATTGGTCTGCTTGTTGAGAAAACCGCCGAAAATCCCCTCCGTATAGCGCTCGAGGCGCGCCGCGAGCGACTCGGCACCCTCCATATTCTGCAGTACGGCATAGAGATCGGACATCGTCGGAAATGAAGACGCGGTAAAAACGGAAAAATCGCTTGTCTCCTGAATATCGCGGATAGCGTAGGATTCGCGGATAGCCCGCTCGAGAACCGCGTCTTCTTCCGGCGTGACGGAGCCGAGCATCAGGTGCAGAAGCCCGATCAGGTTCGCTACCGTATTGCGAAATACGCCGACACTATCCTCGTCGCTGACTTTTTTCGGCAGATCGAACGGATTGAGATGGACGTTGGAGTTGAGCGATACCTTGAGAAACGTCCCGCCGACGGCCTCGCACAGATGCTTGTATTCGTTTTCCGGATCGATGATGATGACGCTCGCTCCGAACATCATCGAGCGGAGCACTTCGAGCTTCACCGTGTAGCTTTTGCCGGCGCCGGACTTGGCGAAGACGACCATATTGGCATTCTCCATCTTGAAACGGTCGAAAAGCACCAGACTGTTGTTGTGGCGGTTGATGCCGTAGAGGATGCCCTCATTCGAGGAAAGGTCCGAGGAAACGAAAGGAAATGTCGTCGAGAGCGGTTCCGTATTCAGGTTGTTCGCCACGTCCAAAGTATCGGTTCCGAGCGGGCGCGTCGACGCGAACCCCTGATCCATACGCATCACCGACGGCTTGACATAGACGAGCTGGGCTTCGAGGGCTCCTTCCACCGCCTGACATTTCTGGCTCAAGTCTTTCTCGTTCTCCCCATAGAAGGTTATATACAGACCGAAGCGGAAAAATTTTTCCGTCCCCTGCTGCAGCTTGCTGCGCAAATTCTCGATGTCTTCGAGGGCGGTATCCAATACCGGATCTCTGACCTGCCCGCCTTCCGCCTCGATATGGATCTGCGACTGCACCTGCGACGATGCCTTGCGCAGATTCTTCAGTATTTCCGCCGTCTCGATCGGATGTATGAACAGAGCTATGTCCATCGAAAAATCGGTATTGATGATAGGCGAGAGCCAATTCGTAGAAAGGTAGCGCGGATAAGCGATGACGAAATACGTGCGCGTCAGCACCTCTCCGATCTGCATCGTGTTGGGACTGAGCTTGATCGCGGGCGGCGCGATGAGGTCGCGGATGGTCGCGATGCCCTTCTGATACAAGAGATCGCTCGCGCTCGGCTTGGCGCGGCCGAACACCGGCAAGAAGCTTTTCTTTTCCGTGGCAGCCGATTTTTTCGTGTTGGCGTCTTCGAAAATGATTCCTGGGAGCATGGATTTTGATGTTTACCTGAGCGGGGTGAGTTCGATATCTTCGACATTTTTGAGGGTGGCCGCGGTGAACAATGACGGATTGTAACTGTTGAACAAAAGCTCGATGATCTCTTCCGTATTGAGCTGCGTGACGTTCACTCCCGTTCCTCCCAGCGCCGACATCACATGGCTGGTGCGCTGGAGCAGCTGCAGCTTGTACGTTTCAAAGAGATTGCCATGCGCGCCGACCGACTGTTTGGAGCGGAAAATACCGAGCAGTTTGTCGACAAAGCCGCTGTGCTGGTCCTCGACGGAAGAGAAGGGAACGATCACATAAAAATATTTCGACATAATATCCGACACTTCCGTCAGATTCCTGATGAAAGACCGGTATTCGGAAATCTGGAAACGCAGAAGTTCGTTCTGCTGCTGTTTTTCCTCGTTCTGCAAAAGCTCGAGATACGGATCGATGTCGAAGTGACGCGAACTGATGAAGATCTGGACGGGAAAATCGAGCGAGTTGAGAAACGACTGATACTGGTTGATGATGGCGTCCTGCTCCTCCGTCGCTTTCAGGTAAAAATTGAGGGATGAGACGAGCAGGACGGCGCGCAACGCCCCGCTCTTGAGCACGATGGTATTATCGCGGATCTCATTGACATCCACGTATTTCTGCGTACTGGAGGCGCTCGCAGATTTGTTTTTCGGCTTGAGAAGCTCTGTCGCTTTCATTTGTTTCTTTTTTATCTCTTCTCTTCTTTCTTCCTTTTTTCCTGATTCCTCCCGCCTGCCGGACGGGCGGGGATTCACAATACCTGATGCCCTTTCGCCCCCCGGCTATCGAGTATGCGCGCCAGTTCTCTCAGTTTTTCTTGGTTTATCTGTTTTTTGGCATCCACGGTGTCCGCTGCCTTTGGCGGCTCTTTGGCTGCGGGCAGAGATTTCACCGGCCGCTCCCATACGGATACTTTCCGGCGGAAGAGAAAGAGTATCGTATAAAAAACAAATGTCGTGAGCGGAAAGCCATTGGGCCGATAAAAGGCAAAGGCGGCAAAGATGAGGACGGTCGGGATGGCGATGATGATGGCGAGCGAGGTATCGAAGGTGTTGAAAGCGGTAAGCAGCACCGCCCCCATACCGATCATCCAGAGGAGCTGCTTCCAGGTAAGCGGACCGGCTACCTTGTCTTCGACATCGATGAATTGCGGAACGCTGAACATCATACTTTTGAAGAGGAATCGTGAATTAAGAATCACGAATTGAGAACACGATGCTTTACACGGCAATGTATTATAACATGTTTCCCTTCTTTTTTCATGATTCCTGATTCATGATTTATGCTTCATAATTCCCTTTTCCCCTTACTCTTTCCCTCCGAGACTGACCGGGTGGATGTGAAACGGGTTGGGCTGCGGCGCTGCGGGTTTCGGGGCGGGTCGCGGCGCGGGGGCGGGAGTCGGAGCAGGCTGAAAAGTCGGCTGAGGAGTGGGTCGCGGCGCGGGCGGCATCACTTGTGGCGCCGGTTTCGGAGAGAGTGTCCGGTGTTCTGCCGCCTCTCGTTCCGCCGGAAAAACGTGCGTCGTGGAGAAATTGACGCTGCCGATCTCTGCGGAGCGCGGCGCTCTTCCCGTAGCAACGCTCGAGGGGGCACTGCGCCCGATGCGCAACTCGCCCGAAACGCTGCCTGCCTTGGGCAGGCTGCGGGCGGGACCGCCACTCACATACTCCGTGTGCGCGTTTTCCTTTGCCTTTTCTGGTACGAAAAATGCCGTGTTTTGCACAGCTCTGGCATGCTGGGAAACGGCCGGCGGCTCACTGCCAGCCTCGCCGAGTCTAGGCGGGCGGTCTCCCATCAGAACACCCTGGAAAGCCGGAAAGATTATTTCCTGACGTTCCGCATCGATCGCGAGCGGAAAGTTCTCTTCCACTGATTTCAGTATGAGGTTGATGCGCTCGCGCTCCTGTGCGGAAAGTTTCTTGCCGTTTTCCGAACGGAAGAGGAGCCCTCCGCGCTGCACGTTGTCGTGATGCCCCACGCCGAGCTCGTCGCGATAGTACTTGAGCCAATAGAGGAGCGACGGACGCACCGGTTCCGGCTGCGACTTGATCCGGATACGATCCTCCGTGATCAGCTGATTGCCCAGGTTCTCGTATTTCGACAGCGCCTGCAAGAGCGGCATGTTCACCGTCACGGCTTTCGCCTCTTCCTGTTTTTCCTCCGTCTCCGGTGTCGGCTGGATAGTCAGGATTTCTCTCCGGATGAACTCCGTGATCGCCCGCGCCTGGTTCGGATCGCCGCCGCTGACCTGCATCAGCATCGATCCGATCTTCGCCTCGCATTCCGGAAGCGACAGTTCCCCGAAAAAAATCTTGCGAATGAGTAGAGTAATATGCCCGATGGCCTCGCTATTCAGTCGAAACGTATCCTGCAGTACTTTTATTTTTTTTGGCAACTCATCAGAAAGCAGGATGTTTTTCTTTTCTTGCGGCAAAGCCTTATAGGTTGCCCAGATCTGAGCCACAGCAGACACGGAGCCAGTCTCCTCTGCGCCTACGAAAAGCAGCGGATAATAATGATGGTCGGTAATGGGTTGCGATACCTGAGACATATCTATATTTTTGTGTTTCTTTACCTGTGTATTCTAAAAGCCTACGTATACATCACCCTGCTTCCCTATTTATGTTCTTGGGCGCGTTCGATATCCTTCTTCTACGGCGATCTTCGGACCCTCAACTTTAATTTTTACCCCAGAAAGGATTTTGGTCCATTCTTCTTGGACATCGTTACCCGCCTTTTCCATTACTTTGGTCATCACGGACTGCATCTTTTTTGGATCCATATTATTCTGGACATACTGATGGAAAGCGGGGTCGCTATGGATACCCTCCTGTTTCGCGATATCTTCCGAACCCATTTTTCCGATCGTATCAGCGTAGGCCTTATTGGTGTCCCCATGGACATTGACCTCATACTCGACTATCCCTTTTACTTTGCCTTCTTTCTTCATCTTTGCAGAAACGGCTTTTAGCTGATTCACGGCCATAGCTTTATCTGCCTCGGATGATGTTGCATCGACCTTCTTCAAAGAGCTCTGTACTTGCCCCCCACTCATTCCAAGCGCATTCCTGCTGGCAGATTCCAGAACCTTCGCATACATATTCATATCGTCATTCACTGCAGCAAGCGCCTTTTGCAAGTGTTCGGGTGAATTGAGATTCTTTGATTCCGCAAGCGCGAGAGCGGCAGCCTTTCGTGTGACCTCATTACCAGAAGACAGATCCTGTTCCAATGTCGGGATACCCGTATTGTTTTTCTTATGCTCTGCAGCCTTCTCTCGGATTTCCTTGTCCTTGATACTTCTGAGCTCATGTGCGACGCCACCCTTCCATCCTTTCTCACCACCGACACCTATAATGCCACCCTTGAGACCAGCCTCAATCTTGCTCGGCGCCTTCCACCATTTCTGAACTTTGTTGATTCCGGTTTTTTCCTTCAATCCGCCACCGATACCGCGCATCACAGGATTGTCATATGTAGCCTTCTTTGTTAACCACTTGCTAGCTTTCTGCCCAAAACCCACGACTGACGAAGCCCCGGCGATGGACATTTTCTGCGCCAGGCCCATCGCCATCCAGAGAATGATGATCGGGATCGAATACATCGCCATAGCCGCGACAAACCCCATCTCTTCGGGTGTCGTCACGCCCGTCGCGACTTTTTTGAAACCGACTATGAACGCGCTCTGCTCATCACCGATTTCACGGAAAAACCGCGTCGCGACCAGTAGCATAAACATCGCCGCCGGGCCAAAAAGCGCATATTTCCAGAAACTTTCCCACCACATCTTGGAATACTGCTCCATCCCGGGAACGATGGATGCCGCGAACCCGACCGATGAAAATACCAGAAGGATAAGTAGCGCCAGCAAACGAATGAGGAACAAGACAGCCAGAGTAAGAAGCGTGATAGAGAAAACAAACATGAAAACGATCGCTGCTATGAGTCGAGACACGGTTATGGTGTCCGTATCAAGTTTTTCTCCTTTCCTGCTGCCCGGTATCAAAATTGCTTCAAGTTGTGAGGCCCGCAATGCCGTACCAAATGATTCGCCGGGCTTGTTCGGATCGTTCAGCATCTGATTGGCAAAAAAATACATCGGCACATTGGTCGCGTCAATCAAAGCGCGGGTAACAGGGAAACTGAAGTTGATGAACAGCGCCGCCAAGACCAGACTCAAGAGCGCTTTTTTGAAATCCTTCTGTATCTGGAAAACCACCGTAAAGGCTATGTAGAGGAGGACAAGAATGAAAAACAAGTTAAAGAAATCGCGGATGAATTTCCACATCTCATACACGCTTTGCCTGTTGAAGAGCCCCGGGTTCCCCGAAATATAATTGGGGTCTATAGCCCATCCGAAAATCGTTACAGCGATAGAGGCGAGCCATCCAAAGAAAACAAAAACTCCATAGAGAAGCCATTTGAACCCACTCTCAGCGGCTTCACCAATATCTTCACTAAAACAAAACCCAGATCCACCATCTGCTTTACACGAAGCAAACAGAGACCTCGCAGAAACAACCCATACATCAGCAAACGCAAAAATTACTCCAGAAAAAACAAAAAACGCCAGCAATAAAACAAACAGTTTTTTCTTTTTGTTTACACCAAACACAAACATACGTTTCCAAAATTGACAGGAAAAACCATCGTGCCCAGTATACCACGAAAAACCGCAAAATAAAACCAGATCCGCTCCTTGCTTCCCCCACACATCCCCCTCCCTCCCCACTGTACACAATTTGTAACGGTCGTTATAAATTGTGTACAGGAAAAAAACGAAAAAAACGCCCCCTTTATTGGAGGCGTTTGAGTCGTGCCGATACCACACCAAGTCCCGATTACACCTTGACCCCCGAGTACTCCCGCAACGTCTTGAGTGTCGCCTGCACCGTCGGATTTTCCGTATGTTCCAGCCGGATATCGCGGAATTCTTCCGAGAGTTTCGTGATCACCTCGTCCGCCCATGACGGCGTCAGTACCTTGACCCCGGCAAAATCGATTTCCAGCAGCTCGTCCCTCTTCACATCTTTTGTCAGGTAAGCGGACAACGCCAAATATGCCTCACGGCCGGCTGGCCGCGAAATGAGCATATCTCCGAACTTTTTCATTTCTATACGCATACTGTCCGTCGTTTATCCTTCCAAAATCGCCAGACACCCCCCACACCGTCTCGGATGGGAAAACGTTCATACCCTTTTCCAGCGTCATCGTCGCATTTCCTGATGCGAAAGTCAATCGCAATCCATTTTCGCTTACCATCGAACGGACGAATTTCAGCCCATTGCCGCGATTTTCCGGAGCACGCCCGGAAAGCTTTTCCGTAAATGCCGTTTCAAGAGCTTCTGCGTCCGTAGCGAGACTTGCCTTGACGCGCCGAAGCGTGTCCAGTACGCCCCTTCCTCTGTCTGCAAGAATGACCTTTGTCTTTCCATCCGCAAATACGTCGAAGGAAAACCAAACTCCTGGAACGTCCCGCCAATTCCCGATATTGTGGTCGAAAGAATTATTGCCGATTTCGCCAGCGACGGCGGAAATGGCATATGCCCTCATCTCATCGATACCGCGGCGTACCAATTCTCTGGTCATCCTTTCCAGTCTTGCCTGAAAAGTATCCCGAGTCTCACAATGCCAATCAGCCGGAATATCTATTGCACTTCCGCTCGGCTCTACCCATTTTTTCGCAAGCTGTTCTTGGTTTTCAATGGCAGTTTCCAACTTCTAACGCAACAGGGTACACTGGTTCATCCGTAACCATCTACCCATATGCCGAAGCCATATACCCGCCTCTCCGATGCCGAGCGGGAAGAGATCAGCATCGGACTGGAACAAAGCGAAAGCCTCGGACGTATCGGACGCAGACTCGGGAGGCCCGCGAGCACCGTGAAATATGAACGGGACCGGACGAGAGGGAAACCTTACCGGGCCCACGAGGCCTCGAGAGATGCCAAGAAGAAGGTTGTTTCCCGAAGAGCAGGGAAGACGAAAATGATGAAAGACCCGAGGCTTCGGGCCGTTGTCCACGAGGGCCTGCGAAAACACTGGTCACCGGAACAGATATGCCGTACCCTAGGCAGTATGGATATGTCCCTCTCTCACGAAACCATCTATCGGTACATCTACGTCCTCCCGAGAGGGAGTCTCAAGAAAACGCTCATTGAGGGACTGCGGCAGGAACGGGCGTACCGGAGGAAGAATGGGAAAGGAGAAAAGGCTGAAACACGGGGAAAGATCGCGGATATGCTCTCCATCGAGGAGCGTCCGAGAGAGGTCGCTGATCGGACGGTCCCCGGACACTGGGAGGGGGACCTCATCATTGGGAAATACAAGCAGACCGCCATTGGTACCCTGGTGGAGCGGACCACAAGATATACCATCATCGTCCCGCTCCGGAATGGGAAAGATGCCGCTTCCGTCAGGAAGGCATTCGCCAAGGAACTGGGACTCCTCCCAGGGCACATCAAAAAGACCCTCACCTATGATCAGGGAAAGGAGATGAGCCAGCACCGGCAGTTCACGATCGATACCGGTATCCAGGTCTACTTCGCCCATCCGGGGAGTCCCTGGGAGCGGGGAACGAACGAGAATACGAACGGGCTCTTGAGACAATACTTCCCAAAAGGAACAGACTTTGATACCATATCAAGAAAGACCATGAAGAAGGTCCAAAACGAATTCAATGAACGCCCAAGAAAGGCACTCGCCTTTTCCACGCCAAAAGAAAAGTTCAATGCCCTTGTTGCATTAGAAATGTGAACCTAAGATCATAATTTTTCTTCAAATCTGCCTTTAGAGTAGCAGAGATATGGCTTCCATACAAGCAAAAACAGTTCTGGTATCACATCAGAACTGTTTCATACTCTCTTATCCTGCATCACTCCCGCCAAACCTGCCTGCCGGTAGGCAGGGGCGGGCAAGCATCCTGCATCTCGCATCTCAGTAGATATACCCCTTGATCACGCGGCTGGAGGCGGAGAGGACGCGACGGTCGATTTTCCCCCAACCGACATAGTTCATCTCGGAGACGGTGATGTTGCCGCCGCTCACTTTCTCTACGAGCGCCACGTGACCATAGAAACGATTTTCTGTCGTGACCACGATAGCGCCGACGGCCGGAGTCTTGCCGGTCCTGTAGCCGAGCGCTCTCGCCTGATAGAGCCAGGTGCCGGCATTGCCGCGCCACGGCACATAGCGTTTCTGCGCCAAATACCAGGTACAGTAGCCGTACGGGAACTTATGCCCCGTTCCGGCCTTGCCATCGAGCTTGCGGAATCCGGAAGAAATATCGGTCGCCGTACCGCCTGTCGGAGTCGCGTACTGACGGCGCTCGAGGCCGCCTGAAGCCACACTGGAAGGAACGGGGATATCCTTCTGCCCGCCGGGGATGACGATGACATCGCCCACTTCGATCTCGCCGTTGGCCGGCAGACTGTTGAATGCGATGATCTTGTCTTTTTCCGCCTTGAATTTCGCCGCGATAGTATCGATGGTGTCCCCTGACTTCACGGCATAGGAGAGGCCGGCCACCGGCAGGATGAATATCTGATCGCCGGGCTTGATCTGATCCACGTTGTCCAGATCGTTCGCCCAGAGTATCGTGTTGATCGTAATGCCGTTTGCGGCCGCGATACCGCTCACCGTATCGCCGGATTCCACCGTGTAGATCTTCACGCCGCCGTCTTCGCTCGGATCCTCCGCGATGGAGCTCGTCTCCGTAGAGAGCATCACCTGGTTCTCGAACGCGAGCCCGTGGATATCAAGGAGGGACGTATCATCCTTCTGATCGCGATCGACGGCATTGGAGGCGTTCGCCAGGGGCACGAGAGAGAGATTGTCTTTCTTGCTGACCTGCGCGGCGATGCGATGCTTGGCGGACAATGATGCCTCGCTCGCCGTATCGCCATTCACATAGCCGAAAAGCAGGCTGTCCGAGTCCTGACCCTGGGCGAAGTTGCTCGCCGACACCAGGAGAGTGCTCGACGCGACGATGGAAAAGGCCGAGTAGTTGCGAAAAACACGCACGACCCGGTAACCGGAAATTTCCTTGATAAACTGCAGGAAACGTGTCTGGAGGTGGTGGGTGCGGGTATGAAGCTCCTGCAGGCGGGTCCGCATGTCCGTTTTTTCCTCCGTTTCATGGACACGCGAGAACAGGGATCGGGCACGCTCCCGCGCCGTTCTGACACCAGCCTTGAGCCAGGAAACCATTGAGTGAGTACGAATAGGAACCCTCGCCTTTCGATCGATATACCCCCTGAGAACGGCATCCTGCGGCAAGCCGAGGAAAAGCGCCCATCGGGAATCTATCCTAATTTTTACAGAATCCAGTATAGCCCGATAACCGGTTTCCGTCAATGAAAAAGCTGTATTTTTCTCTATTTTTTGGCTTATCTCAGTCATTTTATACTGTATAAACGGCCGCTGGAATCGGTCGTGGTAAGCGAGCCCGCTGGTATATATGGGCGCCGCTCCATTCTGTCTCCCCGCCATCGCTTATCCGGCATCACGCATCGATTATTCCGGTCTCTGTGGTACAATCCCAATGTCTCCTAATATATCGGAGCTTTTCCAATACTGATTTCATAGGTTATGTACCCCTTCGAAAAGCCGCGCAATGAGATCGAACGCCTGGCAAAGCGCTTCTGCGATCACCTGGAGATAGAAATGGGCCGTTCGCCACGGACGCTCTGCAGCTATGCGAACACGCTCTCCTACTTTTTCGTCTGGGGAAATGTCCGGACGCCGGCAGACATCACCGCGGAAAAGGTCCGGGAATACCGCATCTATCTCAACCGGAAAAAAACGCGCGGCGGCGGCACCCTGAAAAAGAATACCCAAGCCTACCAGGTCATCGTGCTCCGGACGTTCCTCAAGTACCTCGCCAAGCAGGACATCCAGACGCTCGCCGCCGAAAAGATAGAGATCGGCAGGATTCCCGATCGCCGGATCGACTTCCTCGAATTCGAGGAGGTGGAGCGGCTGATAGCGGCTGCGGATCCGGCCTCGGCTCGTCTCCCGTCTCGACTCGGTCGATCCGAGGCGGACGGCCAGACGGGGGATACAAGCCGGAAAATGTTCCGTGACAGGGCGATTCTCGAGCTGCTGTTCTCTTCCGGGCTGCGCGTCTCGGAACTAGTCGGTCTCGACCGGGCACATCTCAATCTCGACAAGGAAGAATTCAGCATCCGCGGCAAAGGCGGCAGGCTCCGCATCGTCTTCATCTCACCCGCCGCCAAATCAGCGCTCAAGGCATACCTCGACAGACGCGCCGATGTCGATCCGGCGCTCTTCGTCGCGTATGGGAAAAAAGGTCTTGTCAACAGAAAAAACGCGGCGCGCGATACCATGCGTCTCACACCAAGAAGCATACAGCGCCTCGTGAAGCACTACGCCAAAAAAGCCGGCATCGTGAAAGACGTGCATCCGCATACCTTGCGCCACAGTTTCGCGACCGACCTCCTCGTCAATGGCGCCGATATCCGGAGCGTCCAGTCGATGCTCGGCCACGCCTCCATCACGACGACGCAGATCTACACCCACATCACCGATGAACGGCTCAAAGAGATCCATAAGTCCTTCCACGCCAAAAGAAAAAAGAGATCAGCCAACAGCTAACACATAACAGTCAGCAAAAAAACAAGCTTAGAAGCATTTATCATTGTTATCTGTTGTTTGTTTATTGCTTCCGCAGAGGCGCGACGCCGAGCATCATTTTCTTGACGCCGGAGCGCTTGAACGCGATAGTCGCCAATGTCCCGGCGATGGAGATGATAAGTCCCGATCCGAACTGCGGATGCTCCACCATATCGCCCGGACGGACGTCTTCCGGCACGAGCGGCTTTTCGTCCGTGTTCTGTGTCTGCGGATATTCCGGGCGCTTTTCGGCTCCGGCAGCCAGTATGCGACTCTTCTTCGAAACGGCCGGAAAGCGATGGAAGGATTTCTGAAAATGCCGTTTCCCGAGCATCCCCGACGAGACGCGCTCCGCCTCCTCGATCAGATGCGCTGGGATTTCCTGCAGGAATCGCGACGGCGGATTCGCCTGCGTCGATCCGTAGAGCATCCGCTGCTCCGTGTAGAGAAGGTGCACCTTTTCCTTCGCGCGCGTCAGGCCGACATACATCAGGCGCCGTTCTTCTTCCAGTTCCGCAGGCGACGTATGGCTCCGCGAATGCGGAAATATCCCTTCTTCCAGTCCGAGAATGAACACGTGGGGGAATTCCAATCCCTTGGCACTGTGTACCGTCATCACGTGCACCGCTTCGCTCCCCTGGCTGATCTCATCCGTATCCGAAGACAGCGCCACTTCCTCGAGAAATCTATGAAGCGCCTCATCAAGCGGCATATCACCGTACTTCTGAGCGACTGACAGAAGCTCTTTCACGTTTTCCTGACGCGTCTCTCCTTCGGCCGTGCCGTCGGCGAGACTCTCGAGATAGCCGCTTCTTTTCGTGATGGTGTCCAAAAGTTCCAGGAATCTCAGATCGGGTCGCGCCTGTATTTCTGCCCGCAAGCGGAGAAATATATCGACGAAATTCCGGATTGTCTTGATCTTCGGGTCACGCAGTCCGCTGATCTCGGGAGTCAGTTTGTACCCGGCATCAAAAAGGTTGAGATTGCTTTCTCGTGCAAACTGAATCCACTTCTCGAGTGTCGCTTTGCCCAGGCCCCGCGTCGGCTCGTTGATGACACGTTCGAGCGCGAGGGTGTCACGCGGATTCTCGAGCAGCCGCACATAAGCGATCATATCCTTGATTTCCTTGCGCTGATAGAATTTCAGTCCGCCGACGATGCGATACCGGATCGAGTGGCGCAGGAACATCTCTTCGAGGATGCGCGACTGGGCATTGGTGCGATAGAGCACTGCGAAATGATTGAATGGCCGACCGTTCGCATGCTCTCTCGCGATGGTTTCCGCGACATACCGGGCTTCGGCCTCCTCGTCTTCGGCCGGGACGAGCGTGATCAGCTCCCCGGCTGCTATCTCCGTCCAGAGTTTTTTATGCCGCTGATGGAGATTCTTCCCGATGATGCCTGTCGCCGCATCGAGGATGATCTGCGTCGAGCGATAATTGCGATCGAGCGTGATGACCGTGGACAGCGGATAATCCTTCTCGAAATTGAGGATATTCCTGATATCCGCCTGGCGCCAGCCATAGATCGACTGGTAATCGTCGCCGATGACGAACAGGTTATTGTGTTTCTTCGCCAAGAGATGCACGAGGAGATACTGGGGATAGTTGGTGTCCTGGTATTCGTCCACCATCACATAGCGGAAGGTGTCTTGATATTTCTCCAACACTTTCGGATGTTTTTGGAACAGTTTCACGGTGAGCATGATGAGATCATCGAAATCGAGCGCGTTTTGCGCACGGAGCGCGGCCTGATAGTGCGTGTAGACTCTTGCGATGATTTCCTCATAATAACTGCCGGCCTCTCGCGTACACTGCTCCGCGTCGGTGAACGCGTTTTTGGCACGGGAAATGGCATCAAGGAGAGCGCGTGGTTTGACCTGATCGGGATCGATCTCGAGCTCCTTCAGCGCCTTTTTCACCATCGATTCCTGATCCTGGCTGTCGAGAATATTGAAACGCTTGTCATAGCCGAGCGCCTCGATCTCGCGGCGCAGGATGCGGCAGCAGATATTGTGAAATGTCCCGACATGCTGCGGGAGGACCGCCGCGCCATACTCGGCCGCCTCGCTCTGTCCGAGCAGCCGCAGGGTACGCTCGCGCATTTCTTCCGCCGCCTTGTTGGTAAACGTCACCGCGAGGATGTTCGCGGGCGGCACTTTTTTCCCGTCGATGAGATGGGCGATGCGGTGCGTCAGCGTCTTCGTCTTGCCAGATCCGGCCCCGGCCAAGATCAACACCGGCCCCTCTGTCGTGAGAACCGCGCGCAACTGTTCCGGATTCAGCCCCTTTTCCCAAAAACGCATATTTTCCTCGTGTATTTTTGTGTAGAACTTTAGTATTCTAGCATAATTCACCCCTGCCCTATACCTCCCATTACCAATAAGGATGTCAGCCAAATAAAAAAACCACCACACCAAAATTGCAGGATGTGGCGGCGAACCAACTAAGGAACAATATCCGCGGGCAAAATAAGCTATTCCTCTGCCACTTTTTGCACGCTGACCTTCACTGGAAATAGACGGGGAGATGGGTTGATAGGAGGAGCATGGGTTTGATCGAGCATGATGCAATACCCACTCTCAATTTTCCTTCGCGCGTTCATAGACCCTACGATCTCCGACAGAGAATTTTTCCTTACGTTGAATTCCCCGCGAGAAGCATGGTGGTCCGGACAGAGTTGCACATCGCCGTTATTTTTCACTGTAAGACCAAATGAAAAGATCGCGCAATGATTTTCTTCAGTGGATGACGGGGAGAACAGTGTGTTATGCTCATTTGCAAGCTCCGTTAGCTCTTTTTCTGGGTTCTGTCCGCCATCTCTATTCCCGAGCAACTTCCACAAAGACGGCTGTTCCTTTGCCCAGTCCACTGCTTTCACGGGCCTCACAAACAGAGGAAGGTTGACTTCTTCGCAATACTGGGCTATCGCCGGAAGCTCATCCATGTTTTCCCTGGTCAAAACGGAGTTTGCAATTATCCTGTGCGCTACCTTATTTTCTCCAAGTTTTACCGCGGTATTACGATAAACTTGAATAGCGGATTTGAGATTTGATATGAATCTCCCATACTGCTTTTTTGTTGTATGATAGCGTTCCAAGAAGTGCTCTTCTTTAAAGGAGTCCAGTTTGACCCCGAGAGACACCCCATGATCCCTCATCCACGCGAGAAGATTCTCATCCACGCGTCCTGTGAGGTTGGTGTACACGACGCTGATGAGCCCCCGCTCATGCGCCGCCTCAATTGTCTCCCGAAAATATGGGTCGAGAGTCGGTTCTCCCGTACCGGGAACGACGAGCGTCCTTGCCCCAAGTGCCCGTGCGTCTTCGAGCAACAGAACTCTCTCAGAGAGGGTTAGGATGTCATCCCCGTCATTATTTAAGTCGCTACCGTTGAAACACCAGTCACATCTATAATTGCACGTGCTAGAGAAATCCAGCGACAACTGCGTGATTCCTCCCGCTTCGAATGTCTTCCGGTACACGCTCATCGGGAAATGGTATCCGGCAAATAAATTCAATGTTTTCATTGTCTGATCCTCCAAGTTGTCAAAAAACCAATATTGATAGAGTGTACCCTCTTATTGGCACCCTCTATTTCTTGTATTGACACTAACAAACTATTGTGGTATTCTCAATAGTGTCGCCGAGTCTCGACGACACGACACAATAAGACCTATGCTGGAACAAATTTTACATACATTGGGTATTGGCTCCGTTGAGGCATCCGTATACAACACGCTCGTCGAAAGCGGGCCGGTATCCGCGGGTTTTCTTGCACGCAAGATGCATATTCCACGCTCATCTCTCTATGGTTATATGGAAACTCTCCGCTTAAAAGGACTCGTACGGCAGAGTCATACATACGATAAAAAAATATGGCAGGCAGAACCTGTCGAAACCATCGGATCACTCATTCAGAATGATATTGAGAGCCTAATAAAAACACAAGAAAAGTTTCTTGTCGCACTACCGGATATTCAGAAAAAATATGTGGCGGCTTCTGTCGCGCCGACGGTCACTCATTTCGAAGGGGTAGAGGGGATGAGGCAGATGTTCCGGGATATCTTGCTCTGTCACGATATCAAGACGGTGGCGCTGTGGTCTATGAAAGATGCTGTTCACTTTCTTGGGCGGGAATTTATGGAAGAGTTAAACACCAAGAGGGTGAAGAGCCGTATTTCTCTCCGTGTAATCTGGCCTAAGGAAAAAATGGTTGACGTATCACGATTTGAATTTCTGATTCATGACAAGAAATTTCTCCGCGATATTCGTATCGCTCCGGCAAACATCACGACCTCTATTGGATATTGGGTATATAACAACAAGACTTTGTTCATTTCATCGAAAAAAGAATCCTTCGGTTTCATCGTAGAAAGCGCGGAGCTTGCCGACATGCTTCGCAAACAATTCGAAGTTTTTTGGGAGATGTCAAAACCGATCAAGCAATGATAGTAGATATTTTTTCGGAATCACAAAAGTGAATACTCCCTCGTCTGTGTTAGAATGAGTTTATATGAAACATTTTCTCCCTCGCATCGTTGCATCGATCGAAAATGCGCCGCTCTCGCTCGCCTCGTTCGTATTGTCTTTTTTCGCGCTTATCATCGTTCGTTTACTTATCGAAAATGCGCTCGGATTTTTCGGCGAACGCTCATTTTTCTTTTTTTTCTTCGAATTCACGCACACGTTCCTCTTTTTCTTGTGCTCCTTCCTCTTGCTCCTCCCCATCGTGCGCTTCGCCGGAAGCATCGACTTCCGGAAAGCCGTGAATATCCTCTTGTTCGGTTTTCTCATCATCCTTACGCCGCCCATCATCGATACCGTCGTGTTCCGTGGCAGTCAGTTCTGGAGTTTCTATGAATTCGACGGCTTCATCGGGCTCATCAAGAGATTCTTCACGCTGTTCGGCGATACGCCCGACATCGGCATCACCTACGGCGTGCGAGCCGAGGTCGTCATCGTAACGCTCGCGCTCGGCCTCTATGCTTTCATCAGATCGCGCCGCATAGACAGGGCGCTGCTCGTTTCTCTCATCACCTATGCCATCCTGTTCATACTCGGCACGTTCCCCTCATGGCTCACGCTGATCATCCTCTCGTTCCAGAAAAGTTTCCTCGCGATAAGTGCCAGCGACGTGGCTGCGCTCTTTCTTACCCCGGAACATATTTTCGCCCGCAACCTCACGGATTTCAGGAGCGTCCTCAATGTGAAAATGAGCATCGTCTACGGAGCGTTTTCCGTTTTCTTGGCAGGCTTTCTCCTCTTCCGCGAGTATCCGAGATATTTTCTCGCTCTCTGGAAAAATTCCCGTCTGCCGCAACTCATCTATCACGGCGGGCTGCTCTTTCTCGGCATGGCGATGGCCATGATCTTCACCGGGGCACCCCTGAGGCTCGACTTCTTTCATATCGTCGGTACTTTCGTGCTCTTGTCTGCCGTCGGATGCGCCTGGTACGCCTCGGTCATCGCCAATGACTGCTATGACATCCGCATCGACGCGCAAACAAACAAGACCCGCCCGCTGATCGAGAACACCATCCCTTCAGAACTCTACAAGACCTTCGGTATCCTGTTTTTCATTGCCTCACTCGTTCTTTCGGGCATCGTCAGTTTCTCGGCGCTGCTGCTCCTCGCCGGGTATCAGGCGATCGCGTGGCTCTATTCCGCACCGCCGCTCCGCCTCAAGCGTTTCCCGATCATCGCGACCGTACTGGCCGCTTTCGCCGGCGTTCTCGTCCTCGTCATCGGTTTTCTCGTCATTTCTCCGGAAAACGGACTTCGTATGCTGCCTCTGCCGATTCTTTCTTTCCTGTTCATCGCGTATGCTCTCTCGCTCACCATCAAGGATTTCAAGGATATGAAGGGCGATGCGCTCGACCATACCTATACCCTCCCCGTCCTCCTCGGCGCGGCAAAAGCGAAACTGTTTATCGGCAGTCTCGTATTTCTCCTTTTTGCCGGCAGTCCACTCATCCTGAATGCCCGTTCGCTGTTCGTACCCGCACTCTTTTTCGGCAGCCTCGCATTCTGGATTCTGCAGAAAGGTACGGGCGATGAGACTTCTTTGTTCGCGTATCGCAAACTCCCAGGAATCATCCTCGCCATCACCACCGGCTTTGGGCTGACGATTGTTTTACTTTTATTTTAAGCAAAAGTAGTCTTATGGTATTTTGTTTTCTTTATAGCCTTTCGATATCTTCCAGAAATAATCAAACTGACTCTGGAAAGTTTCGCTAAGCTCTTTGCTATCGATTATGAATCCATAATTTTCTCTCTTCGACGATATAAAGGCGACTTTGTTCCCGTATATCCCATAGCCCATCATAGAGTCGATTTCTCCCGGCAGAATTTTTATGTTCCGCAATGATTCTCGCTCCGGAGTCAGATACGGATGTTTTTTCAAATCAACCGCGCTCCTTTTGGGCCACAAGACATCAAGATAAATCATGCGCTTAGCTCTTTCCGCTTGAAAGAACGCAAAGACTTCTTCTGGAACAGTCTTGATCATCTCGCCGACCGGCCAGAACCAGCATGTCTTTTGCGGCCTCGATCGCAGGATGTCATGAAAAATAGCCGCGGCTGCGCCCGGTCGATCATAAACTGTAAATTTTGGATTATAGCTTGGCGCGATGAATTCCGAAGATAATATTTTTTCGAATTCCTGCTTGGCTGCCTCGATATCTCTTTTCTTATCATTGAAAAGGTTCGCTATTGTCTCGATATCTTCCGCATAGAAAAGGGATCCCTTCTCGGTCATCCCTTTCTTCACCAAGCCTTTTTCAGCCAAAGACCCAAGATGACCATAGATAGTAGTTCTGGGTAGATTGAGCTTTCTGCCTAATCTTACAACGCTCATTCCTTCTGGCTCGGAAAGCAGGGTAATGAGGGTGTCCGCTTCCATTGCGGCTATTCCGAGTTGATGTAACACGTTCTTTAGGCTCATATAAAGCAAATTATTTTATTTGATGTCCGATGTCGACGACACATTGACTATATCAATGAATAGGCGTATAGTCAAGTGTTTCTTTAACAACTTGATAAGGAGAATAAAGATGCTAACGCTACTTGAACTACGTAACCAGGCAGCACAATTGTTGCTTGAGGTGCAGAAACTACTCTCGATGAAAGTCAATGAGTTGGCAGCCCTGATTCCAAAACGAAAGCTGGAACGACAATACTTCGCGCCAATATACGCTAGTAACGTATGTGGCGCATCCTGCCCATACTGCGCCTTCCACAAGGGGAGTGGGGTGCGAAGAATAACTCTGACATTTGAACAGGCTCTGCAAGAAGCGCTCTTTCTGAAAGGAAAGGGGTGCGATTCAGCGTATTGCCTAACCGGAAGCTTCCCGGAAAAGGATATCGCCAAGGTCGGAAGCATGACCGAGGTAAATGCGCGCGTACTTCGAGCAATCCATCAAGTCGGATTATTTCCGGTGCTTGAGTCGTCTCCCTTCTCAAGGGATAACCTCGCAGCACTTTTGGAGAGTGCTGGGGGTCGTGGTCGCTACGTGCTCTTCATGGAAGCCTACAATCAGGACGTCTATCGGGCGCTACACGACAACGATCCCTACAAAGGAAACCCGGAGAAGCGCCTCCAACAAGTCGAATTGGCCTTAGAGGCTGGCTGGCAGGAGGTGGGAATCGGCTTTCTTATTGGACTCAATCCGAACATCACGGAAGAGGTTACTAGTCTCGTTGCACACTATCGCTATCTGCGAGAAGAACGCGGCGTACACACGGTGACCCTCTCCGTGCCGAGAGTGAATCCAGGCACTGGCGTCGAAGCCACACAGTGGACAATTCCGGATGAAATGTTTACCAAGGTCGTATTCGTGCTGCAGATCTTATGCCCGGATGCGTGGATCGTTCTCACTGGGAGAGAAAGCGCTGCGCTGCGAGACAGGCTCATTCCCCTCATCAACCAGTGCATCATCGGCGTGTGCGGGAGTACGGTGCCAGGCGGATATACGCTCGGCAATGACGCGCAAGATGGGCAATTTGCGCTCCTCGATAGACGCTCTATCAAGGAGCTTCGGTACAAATATAACTGAAAGGAGAACTGCCATGAAGAATTTCACATTAGATCCAGGAAACGCGAATGTCGTATTCATCACGATCGATTCGTGCAGGTACGACACGGCGGAACAGGCGCACATACCATTTCTCGCGGGACTTGGAGGGCTGGCGTGTGCATATACGCCAGGCAACTACACTGTTCCCGCCCACCACGCGTTTTTTGTCGGGCATCTTCCCACCGCTTTCACATCAGCACAACCGTATTACTCAGGTGCAAATGGGCAGCTGTGGCGAATCAAGACTGGAGCGGGAGAAGATTCCGGCGCATGGGTTACCTTGCAAGGGAAAAACATTCTCGAAGGATATCGAAACCTCGGTTTCTATGTCTTGGGTGTCGGGGGAGTGACCCAGTTCAACAAAGGCAGTCAATTACGGGAATATTTCGGGCAGGACTTCCTCTACTGGGGACCGAATCTCGATGAGGAGCCCTGTGCATCAAGACCTGAAGAGTGGTTCCCATTGCTGCATTGCGGGGAAATCGTTGACAAACTGCAACCTCACGAAAAGTGGTTCCTGTTTGTGAATTGTCCGGAAACACACTTCCCCTACGATACGGGAGAGGGGCTGATGGAAGACAAGCTGGAAATCCTCAGGTTAATTCGGCCGCACTTCAATCTGCGAGAATCTGATGCACCTATAAACACCGCCGCGACTGGATTACTTCGCCGTATGCAGATCAAGGCGCTAGAGGCGGTGAATACAAGAATTGCCAACCTCTTCGCGGCGTTACCACGGGAACGGCCGATCCTGGTCGTTATTTGCGGAGATCACGGCGAGATGTTCGGGGAAGTGTTTGCAGGAAAGCCTCGCTTTGGACACATCATATCATCTCCGGAAGTCCTTAGGGTTCCTCTAATAATTGGGTGGCGTTAGTCGCCCACGTTAAAAAAATTGAAGCCTCAATCCTGAACGGGAACGGGGCTTTTTATTTTTAGCCAAAACTTCAATAAAATTCATTGCTGCCATACTTTCTGCAGGCGTTCCCAATCATCCACCGACAGTGCCTGGGCGCGGATATCCGTACGCAATCCGATCACGCCGAGCTTTTCTTCGACGATTTCTTTCGGCACGGAAAAGCTCGAGGAGAGATTGTTTACCAGGGTCTTCCTCCGCGCCGCGAATCCGGCTCGTGCCAGGCGGAACACCTTGCGGTCTTCTTCCGGATCATAGGCGCGTTTCGGCACGATGCGTATCACCGCGCTCTCCACTTTCGGCACCGGATCGAACGCCTCCTTCGGTACGGAAAATTTCTTTTCCACCGTCGCATAGTACTGCGCCATCATCGAGAGCAGGCTCATATCTCCCGGCTTGGCGGCCAGCCGATCCGCCACTTCGTTCTGCACCATAAGCGTGAGCGACTGCGGCTGATATGGCAGCGCGAGGAGCGTCCTGATGATCGGCGCCGTGATGTAATATGGGATATTGGCGATGATCTTGTAGGGATGCTCGGCGAATCCGGATGCCTCGAGCAATTCTTTCAGATCGATATCCAGGATATTCCCCTCGAGGATGGAAACGCTCTTCGAATCGATGAAGTGCTGCTGCAAACGCAGGACGAGCAGGTGGTCGAGCTCGATCGCCAGCACTTTTTCCACGAGCTCAGAAAGCCGAAACGTGAGCACGCCGGTTCCGGGGCCGATTTCCAACACCCAATCGGCCGGCCGCGCCCCGGCTACCTCGAAAATCCGATCGATAACATCAGTATCAATAAGAAAATTCTGCCCCAACGACTTTTTCACTTTCACTTGCATATCGATACGAATGACCCGAATTAAATTCGAATGCTACGAATGAAACTCGCTATTCAAAACACGTTTCGGTTTCAAATGCGACTGTCTGAAATTAACGATCATGCCCAACTCGAGGTTCGCCCCACGCAGATATCTCTGCATCTGATAGTAATCTTCCTTTGTAATATAGTTCTTAGCCTTAAAATCAACAATGATCTTGTTATCGATAAGAAAGTCGACTCTGTTTCCGTCTGGAGACTCATGCTGAAGTCTGCATATTTCAAACTCTCTCTCATAATCGAATTTATTCTCAGTAAGCAGCTGTTCAAATCTGTCCGAATACTGTTTTTCTCTGCAAAATCGCCCCAATTCCTTGTGTATCCTAAAAAACAGTCCGGTCAGAACATATGACAACTCTCTGTATAAAATTTCTGACATATGCTTGTTTCGGTTTTTATTCGTATCATTCGGATGCTTATTCGTATCATTCGGGTCGCTAGTTCACTATCTCTTCCATCTTCACGTTGATGACGCCTTGGCCGATACTGGCGATTTTCGCGAAGGCGACCTTGTCGAGATCGATGATGCGCCCCGGCACGAACGGGCCGCGGTCGTTGATGACCACGATGACGCTCTTGCCGTTGTCGACATTGGTGACTTTCACGTAGCTCCCCTTCGGCAGCCACGGATTGGCCGCTGCCATCGTCCCCGTCCAAGCATACCATGACGCCGCGCCGGTATGCTTCTTCCCGAGCTTCACGTAAGTGCCCTGCGTCGTGATTTCCGTCACCGGCTCCCTGATGGTTTCCGTCTTGAGCAGTTTGCGATTCACTTCCTTGCCATCGTGCGAACTGACGCGATACGTCAGGCGCTCGATGCCCTTCTCGCCTTTCTGCATCACGATCGTCTTGCGCCACGAGAGTGCATCATCCTCGTTCGTTTTCTTGTCGAACGCGATCGGCTTGTCGACGGTCTGTTCCTCGATCCGCACCCGGATAATCGTCACCTGGATACCGCTGTGTGCGAACGTGTCCCGATCCGGCTTCACGATGTCATCCTCATCGAGCACGATAGCGCTCTCATCGAGCGCCTGTCCCACGGAGAGCGCCTGCGTACGGAGTACTCGCTCACCGCCGTCGACACGCACGATCACCGCATGCGCCCGTCCGATGATGATCCTCATACCGGAAAACAGCGCGGTTTCCTCGCTCGGGAAAACGCTGTCGCCGTCCGTCAGGGATAATTTTTCCGCGGAGAGGAATGCTCCCACGGTTTCTGCGGAAATATCCGCAAAAGAAAAATCGAGACCGCCGTCGGTGAGCGCGATTGATTTCTTATCGCTTTTGTCCCACGGCTCCGTCTCCGTCTTTCCGAAAACGATATATGCCCCCGCACCGAGCAACAGAAATATGACAAAAAAAGAAAAGAACTTGGCTCCTCTTTTTTTCTGCATTTTTTTCATGTCTAGCTCGTAATCCATAATTTTTCGTTCACTGCCAGTCGCCAAATAAAATCAGGCTTTTTTCACAAGAATCTTTCTGGGAGAGTTGAAGTTTTTTTGAGCATGGTGCCGTCGTTTCGACGGATCAAAAAAAGTTCATAAGAGAAGTTCGTCGCTGGACGAACGAATGACTCCCAGGGAGATTGCTTGTGATAAAAATGCTTAAAATTCAGATACAACTTACTCCTTGAATCGATACTGCAGAGCCTCGGCGAGGTGCGGCACCTCGATGACCGGCGCCTGTGCCAGATCGGCGATCGTGCGCGCCACCTTGAGAATGCGCATATAGGCGCGGGCGGAGAGCTTCATCTGCGCCACCGCGGCACGCAATATCTCGCGCGTCTCGGGGTTGAGCGCACAGAATTCCTTGACCATATGGCTCGTCATCTCCGCATTCGTCCGACATTCCAGATCCGTGAAGCGTTTTTTCTGCACCTCCCGTGCGCTCTCCACGCGCTTCCTGATGACGCCGCTTTTTTCCGCGCCGGTATCCCTGCCTTCCAGCTTATCAAATTTCACACGTGGTACATCGATATGCAGATCGATACGGTCGAGAATCGGCCCGGAAATCTTCTGCCGGTACCGCACAACCTGGAACGGCGCACAAGAACAGACACGTTCGGGATCCCCCGCGTGTCCGCACGGGCACGGGTTCATCGCCGCGACCAGCATAAAACGCGCGGGAAAAAGTAGCGATCCTTTCGCTCGCGACACGGTGATCTCCCCGTCCTCAAGCGGTTGGCGCAAATTCTCCAAAACTGCCCGGGAAAACTCCGCAAACTCATCGAGAAACAGGACGCCCCGATGTGCCAGGCTGATTTCTCCAGGCTTGGGAAATGTCCCGCCACCCACGAGCGATATCGCGCTCGCCGTATGATGCGGAGAACGGAACGGGCGCATCGTGATGAGCGACTTGTCTTTCGACAGGCGTCCGGCGATCGAGAATATCTTGGTGATCTCCAGGCTCTCCTCCAGATCCAGGCGCGGCAGGATCGTTGGCAGCGTTTTGGCGAGGAGTGTCTTGCCGCTCCCCGGCGGACCGATGAAGAGCGTGTTGTGCCCTCCCGCAGCCGCGATCTCGAGCGCCCGCTTGGCATGCTCCTGCCCCAATACGAACGACATATCGAGCGTGTCGCTCTCCTCTCCGGCAAATACGACCTCGTCTCTCGTGAAAGGAACAATCCTCATTTCGCCGCGCAGGTGTTTCGCGGCATCGAACAGATTCTTCACCGGGATCACGTCGATGCCCGTGGCGAGCGCCGCCTCATAGGCATTGTCTGCCGGAACGTATATCTCCGCGAACCCTTTCTCTTTCGCGTAGAGCGCGATCGGCAGCACTCCCTGCACGCGCCGCACGCTGCCGTCGAGGGCGAGCTCGCCGATGAACAGCTTCTTCCGATAATCGAAAGCAAGCTGCTCTGTCGCCAAGAGGAATCCGAGCGCCATCGGCAGATCATATATCGGGGTATTCTTGGGCAGATCGGCCGGCGCCAGATTGACCGTCACGCGCCCGCACTGATGCGGCGGCTTGAAACCGCTATTCTTGAGCGCGGCGCTCACGCGATCACGCGATTCCTTGATAGCGGTATCCGGCAATCCGACCAGCGTGAAATGGTGCAACCCCGCGGGGAGCACGTCCACCTCCACTTCTACCGACACGCTCTCGAGCCCGAGAGTCGCCGCGGAATGCACTTTCGATGACATATTTGAAGATGAATTAGGAATTTAGAATCAAGAATCGTGAATCAAGAATGAAAAATTTTTTAGAAATCTTAACTCCTGATTCCTGATTCCTGATTCTTTGTAATGCCTTTGCTCCATCGGATGACAATAGATATCGTCCCGATGGTCAGCAATGCGTCTGCCAAATTGAAAGCCGGAAAAGGCGGCAGGGCTACATAATCCATAATACAGCCGAACAGCAGCCGTTCCAAGAGATTGCCCAGGCCGCCGGACACCACGAGGAGCCACGGCCACTGCGCGGAGAAAGACTGTTCCTCACGATAGCAGGCGGTCAATACCGCCAAAACAGCGAGACTGAGGCCTATGAGCAGCCACATCGGCAGCAAAATCCCGAACGGACCGCCTGGATTGCAGACGTTTCCCGCGATATCCGCCCCCGCTGCCCAGAAACGGAGCCAGAAATGCAGCCAAAGAAAAAAGGCTACAAAAAGTACCGCTCCGAATACTTTCTGCAGCCCCATAACGCGGTGTCCTTTCTCTTTTAGATGGCGGTGCGGGCGGCAGGGTAGACCTTCAGGCGATCGACGCTGATTTCCTTGCCCGTCTTCTCGCAGATGCCGTATGTCCCTTTGCTCATTTTCTCCAAAGCGTCAGTGGCGTCTTTCAGCTGCCCCTCAAGATTCGATTCCAGCGCGAGATTGTCCACGTACCCTTCGACTTCGGTCGCGTTCTCATCGGGATCGGTACCGATATTCTCGATCTGGGTCTCATAGCTGCCCGCTATCCCGGTCGATTTCGCGAAACGGGAAAGCTCACTCTCCAGACGCGATTTTTCTTCGAGAAGTTTCTCCTTGAGTTCCGCGATCAGCGTAGCATCAAACGGCATAATATGGCTCCTTCAAAAAATTAGTCCTGGTCTCTTCGTGTACACAAGTATACCAAAGGGCTGCCTATCTGTCTATAAAAAAATATGCTCCAGATGCCGGATAGAGGCTTTCCTCAGGATATCGTCATACAGGATGGAGAGCGCATCGAAATGATAGGCTGCCGACTCGCAATGCTTCTCCCGAAGATAGTGCGCCGCGATGCGCTCCAGCTTATGCAGTTTGGCGGGCGTGATGCCCGCTTCCGGCAGGATGGCGCTCCCCGCTGAGCCGAGCCGCGTCTTCACTTCCACGAAGACCAGCTCCTTCCCGATCTTCGCCACGATATCTATTTCTCCCAACCGCCGCCCCTTGGCGTTGCAATAATTGGTTTGGAGAATCTTGTACCCCTTCTGGCGCAGATAGCGGCACCCGAGATCCTCGCCCAAGGAACCAGCCGCTGATTTCAATGAAAATTTTCCCATACATATATGATATCATACCTGCCTTGGCGGGACGGATTGAAAAAAGTTCATAAGCGTAGTTCGCGGGGTTTGTTGTTCGTAGCCGCTCAAAGTCTCGCGAACGAGCAACAAAAAAACGGCCTTATAAGCCATTCATATCCCTTTTCTTCCCGACTTACCGCTAAACCCTAATAGCTAAATGCTGTTAAGAATGTTGGTGTCGGGCGTTACGACGCCCAATAATTAAATACTTGGCTGTAACGCCCGAACTTGCATGTGCCAACAGGTATGTCGGTTACGTAGCCTCGGGTGAGAAGGCATTTGTAATCCATTGAGCATTCCTGTATTTTGTGCTCATGCACCATCGCAGTTGGCCTAACGCTTCAACTACTTCTCCCTTCACCGTTCTCTGGCATTGAGCCTTTATTTTTTTGAAAGAACAATTTTTTGTTTCTTTTTGTTTTTCTCCTGGATTTTTTATTTTTCAGGAGGAAACATTTGTTTTTGTTTTGGGTCTCCGTGTTAGGACGGAGCGGCTTGGATACTTTGATCCAAACACTTGAACAGTGAAAGAGTCCCCCTTCACAATCAGGGGGAAATTGTGATTGGGAACTCTCCCACCGTTCAGGAAAACGTCCGCCGTCCGCCAACCGGCGGAGGAGGAAGAAGAAGGAAGCGATTGTCAAAGAAATTCTATCTAACAAACTCATTATAGCAGAAAAAATGCCTTCGGTCAATCAATATCGCTTCTCTTTGCTTCATTGCAGGCATTTTTCACCGGTTGTCGCAGAATCATTCTTTTTTTCGATATCCTCTCAGAAAAAATAAATACATTACTTTCTCTATCGATAAAATTTTTGGCTTTACGAGGCCTCATTCTTCACAGACTGCTCCTCCTCGCCAGCCGGATACGTGGCCATATCCAGTATCGCGCGCAAAGTATCCTTGCTCGTTCCGATGTACCACCGATCTCCATCGAGGACATAATCGAACGATACGTTCCCGGCGCTTCCGATGTTTGTGAAGCGTATAGGAAATCGACCAGAGGTGCTCGACTGGAAAACAAGACTCTCGGGAACGACCGCGTCTGACTCAAAAATGAGCGTCTGCAGCGCGTACGGCAAACCGCTTTCTGTTTTTGCAATAACCGGAGCGGCAGCCTGCGCATCTTTGAATGTCAAAACAAGTCCGAGGCGCACGCCCACAGTATCGTTATATGCGTACAGAGAAAACGGTTCATCAATAAGGGCCAGCAGATCTGAATCCAGACCAAGTTTCAAGAGAAAAGCGAAACGGCTGAATGCGAGAGGATTATTGTTCCGGTCAGTGACCAAAAATTCTACCGGCTTCGAGATGTCAGCTTCTTTGATGCGCAGGGCGGCTTGAGCAAGTGTCTTGCGGATGTCCTCGGAAGACACCACCTCCGTATCGACAGAGAGATAATTCGGCTTATCCAAAGAAAATGGCAGCGGTTTCGGCGCTGGCGTTTCCGGCAACTCAAGCGGGCTTTCACTGGCTTCCGGCACAGGATCCGTTTTCAGCAGTTTCCCCAGATCGCCTGCCGTAAAATACCAGAGGGCGCCGACAACACAGAAGATAGCGATGAAAATCACGATAATGCCTATAATAAGGGTTTTGTTGCTCTTTTTCGGCTCATTGATGATAAGCGCCCCTTCAGGCACCATCGATGTCAGGCCATTTCCCAAAACCGGCCGCTGTGAGAAATTTGAAGCCGGCTGGCTCATACGCTGAACGGAAACTCCGAAAGGGTTACCCTGTTTCCCCATTCCTTCTTCCTGCGGCTGTGATATCCGCTCCCCTTCTTCACTGAACGGATTGATGACCAAGTAAGATGATTTTTTTCCAAAAGAAGCATCTGGATATTTTTGCTCTTTGTCTTGGATCGGCACCGTCTCCTGTGTGCCGCTCTTGATATCATCAAGGTCATCCTGCATGGTACGCACCACCGCAAGAGCGCTCGGTATTTCTTTTTTTGTTTTCCGCTCAGGAACTTGCTTGCGTGAAAAGAACGCTGGTGTCATACGTTTTTTCAGTGATGAAAATTAAATACAAATGAGAGAGTGTCACCTCTCTCATCAGTATACACCAAATTTTTTCTTCCGGTAAGTGGCGAGAGGCTATTCTTGGCCGCTCATCTTGCGAAGCGCGTCTTTGTGCGACAGGTTGATGCGCCCCTGACTGTCGATTTCTTTCACGATGACCGGCACGATATCGCCGACCTGCACGACGTCTTCGACGTTGCCTACGCGATGATCGGCAAGTTCGGAAATATGGATCAGCCCTTCCTGATTCGGCAACACTTCGGCAAAAGCGCCGAAATTCATGATGCGCGTGATACGGGCCTGAAACAGTTCGCCGGCCACCACTTCGCGCGTGATGTTGTTGATCCACTCGACAGCTTTGGCGGCGCTCGTCTCGTCTGTCGAGGTGATGAACACCGACCCATCGTCCTCGATATCGATAGAGACACCGGTTTCATCGATGATCTGGTTGATCACTTTGCCGCCGGGGCCGATGACATCGCGAATCTTGGCCGGGTTGATATGGAGCGTGATGATGCGCGGGGCATACGGAGACATCGTGGTGCGCGGTTCGGGGAGTGTCGCAAGCATCTTGTCCATGATGAACATCCGGCCTTCTTTGGCCTGTGCGATGGCCACCTTCAATACGGCCGGCGTCAGCCCGTCGATCTTCACATCCATCTGCATAGCGGTGATGCCGTCCTTCGTTCCGGCTACCTTGAAATCCATATCGCCGTAGTGATCTTCCAGTCCCTGGATGTCGGACAGTACCTTGTATGAGCCCTCTTTCCCTGTGATCACACCCATCGCGATGCCGGCCACCGGTTTCTTGATCGGAACACCGGCGTCCATCAGCGAGAGCGTCGAACCGCAAGTAGAGGCCATCGAGGATGAGCCATTGGATTCCAGAACCTCGGAGACGAGGAGAATTGTGTAGGGGAACTCTTCCTTGCTCGGAAGCACCGGCAGCAGCGCTTTCTCTGCAAGCATCCCGTGACCGACTTCGCGTCGGCCTGGTCCTCGCATCGGCTTGACTTCGCCGACCGAGTACGGCGGGAAATTATAGAAGTGCATATAGCGCTTCTTCATATCCACCTCCATGGTGTCCACCACCATCTCGTCCCCGGGAGCGCCGAGCGTCGTGACGGTGAGCGCCTGCGTCTCGCCGCGCGTGAAGAGTCCGGTGCCGTGCGTACGCGGCAGAATGCCGACATCGCACGTGATCGGACGGATCTCCGTGATGCCGCGGCCGTCCGGACGGGCATCTTTTTCGAGGATATTCTTATGCACCGCCTCATCGGACACTTCGTCGATGATGATCGCGAGCAGTTCGGAGAGATTTTTCTGTTCCGGATACTTGTCTGCGGCGTAGACGGTGATTTTTTCCTTGATTTCGGCCACTTTCGTTTCTGTCGCCTGCTTCGGACGGATATAGAGCGCTTCGGCCATGCCGAATTCGGCGCAAACCTTGCGGATATCCGCCTCGAACTCGTCCGAGCCCCGGAGGAGCGCTGGCAGGCGCTTTTCTTTGCCCGCTTCCGCGCGGATCCCTTCGATAAAGCCGGCTATTTTCTGGATTGCTGCGAAACCGAACTCGAACGCTTCCGCCATCTTTTCCTCGGTGATCTCCCGTGCGCTCGCTTCGATCATATTGATCTTCTCCTTGGTACCTGACAGGAGCAGATCCAGGGCGCTGTTCTTGTTCTCTTCGCTTGACGGATTCAAGACGAAATTGCCGTCCTGCAGGCCGATACGCGCGGCGCCGATGGGGCCGTTCCATGGGATATCGGAGAGCGCAAGCGCCGCCGAAGCCGCGATCATCGCCACGACATCCGGATCGTTCTCTCCGTCATAGGAGAGCGTCGTGACTATCACCTGCACTTCGTTGCGCATCCTACTGTCGAACAGCGGCCGGATCGTACGATCCACGGCGCGACCGGAAAGAACGGCGTCATCGGACGGCCGCCCCTCGCGCTTGATGAAGCGCGAACCCTTGATCTTGCCCGCGGCATAATACCGCTCCTCGTAATCCACCATGAGCGGAAAATATCCCATGATCCGGGACATCTCCTTGCTCATCACGGCGGCTGCGAGCACCACCGTATCCCCATACCGCACCGTCACCGATCCGCTCGCCTGCTTGGCGAGTGTTCCGGTCTCGATGACAAGCTCCCGTCCCCCGAGTTGGAGGGACCATTTTTTCTCCTGCATACGTTTCTGTCCTGCAGGCAAGCTAACAAACACGCGACTGAGCCCAGTGGCCGCACTCGTGTACCTATTAACCCTGCCCGCGGAATAATTAAAAAACTTACCGGCTTCCCACCTACTCTACCTGAGAATGCCCTCGTTGTCAAAAAAACGCGCCTGCGGAGCGCACCTCTTCTCGATTCCCGCTAACCTATCAGGAATCGCTTCTTGTTGGCCGAGAGGTTGATGAAGTCGTCCGCGGCCTCGACGAGCTTCTGACTCGCGGATTCCGCGAACGCGATCGCTTCGACACGGCAGCCGTAGGTGCTCTGTACGTATTCCACCAGCGACACGTAGTCCCCGTCGCCGGACACGATCACGATCACGTCGAGTTTGGCAGCCATCTTGATCGCGTCGACGGCGATACCGACATCCCAGTCGCCTTTCTTGGAGCCGTCAGGGAAGATCTGCAGGTCTTTCGTCTTCACCTCGAACCCGCTTTTCTGTAGCGCCTCGAAGAACTTCTCTTCCGTCGCCTCCACCGTCTTGATGCCGTAGGCGATCGCGCGGATCAGCTTGCGCTCTTCCGTCGCCGCCATGAGCACGTTCTTGAAATTCACTTTCTTACCGTACAACATCCGTGCGCTGTAATACAGGTTCTGGATATCCACCAATACACCGACTCTTTGTTCGCTAAATTTAGCCATAATTAGTATCAATCACCAATCATCAAGTGCCAATCATCAAAAATTTGGAGATTGTTTCTTGGTTATTGGTTATTTACATAAGGGGGCTTATGCAAGCCCCACAGTCTTCACTACCGCCTTGTATGCCTTCTCATCGGTCTTCTCAAGATAGTCCATCAGCTTCTTGCGTTTGGAGACCATCTTCAGCAATCCGCGGCGAGAATGGAAATCCTTCTTGTTCTTCTTCAGGTGCGCCGTCAGCTTCTTGATCTGCTCGGTAAAGAGCGCGATCTGATATTCCGGCGAGCCGCTGTCCTTCTCGTGACGCTTGACTCCTTTCGTCACCTTCTCCTTCTGCTTGTGCGTGAGTGCCATAATTCGTTCGGCGATACGCTCGTGCCGCCCTGGCGGGACCAGCGTATGCTACATAAAAAAATATTATAGACGAAAAGTAACACGGATATCCGATCCTGGCAAGAGGTATTGAATTTTTGAACTCTCTACAGTCACTTTTCAATCTATTCTGCTTATCTATCTCTACCATCAGGGAGGTAGTTGGTTTCAATGTTCTTGCGCAATGTATAAGCATTGCCATGCTTCATCAGGCCAAGATATGACCGCACGGTTTCCCGCTTGCCTTCCTTTTCGCGGATATTGCGGAAGGCTCTGTTTTTGGTAACGGTGCGTAGCACTCGATGGTCTGGGAAGTGCGTCCATCCAAGAAAGTCCACGCCGGAAGCCACTGTTTTGATGAACACCTTATCCGGATGAAGTTTGAGACCAAGACGAAACTCAAGAAAGGCGCTTATCTGTACAAGAATTGTTTTCAGTTGTTCCTTATTATCCGAAAAAATCACAAAATCATCAGCATAGCGGATATAGTATTTTGCCTTTGTCTGATGTTTCATAAACTGGTCGAACTCGTTCATATAGACGTTGACCAGAAGCTGACTTGTAAGGTTGCCAAGTGGCAAGCCTTTGCCTTTCTCTGTATGAAAGCTCCCAATGATCTCTGAAAGAAGACCGAGAATATCCTGGTCAGAGATATGCTTTTCGAGAATCCTTAGCAGAATGTTCTGGTCGATAGAAGCAAAGAACTTCCTCACATCGCATTTGAGCGCCCACGCAGTCCTGGTGTGGTTATGGGAAGCCTTATGAGCAAAGCTGCGGAAGCGGTCGAGTGCCTTGTGGACTCCTTTGTCATTGCGGCAGGAATAAGAGTCAGCAATAAACAATCGGTCAAAGAAAGGGTAGAGGACGCGGTAGATGGCTCGATGAACTACTCTGTCTCTTACCCGTGCCTTATGGATATTCCTTGGCTTTGGGTCGGAGATATTGAAAGCCTCATAGTTAGAATGACGATAGGTTTTGAGAGTAAGTTCTCGATGGATCGCAAAAATGTTATCTGCGAGATGCAGTTCAAACTCTTCCACATCTTTACGCTTGCGCTTCCCTCGGATAAACTCTGTCCAGGCCTCAAGGAGATTTTCGAGAGAAATGATATGATGATAATTGTCCGATAATTTTACTTTTTCCTTATGCTTTCTTTTAACAGCCCCCCCCCCCGCAGTTCTCCCCTTGTTGCAAAGGCTCAAGGCTGCCTATCAATTGTGGCACAGCGCGGTTGCACATATTCCAAAGCTTCATCGTTACACATTCGGAGGGAAGATAGATAAACTCTTTCTTGAGATATTAGAAATCATTTTCCGGGCGCAATATGCCAAGCCGGAGCAGAAACTCCAATACCTCATTGCCGGGAGCGGCAAAATTGACCTTCTCAAATTCTTTCTGCAAATCGGCTGGGAAAGTAAGCTCGTAGATAACAAAAAATACCTCGCGCTTTCTACTGAACTTCAGGCAATTGGACGGATGCTTGGTGGGTGGAAAAAAGGTTTGGAAACAAAACTCTCGCCCTAAAGACGAGAGAAACTTTACGCGTGGCCGGGGCAGAGAACCTGGTTGTCAGCATTCCAGTTGCCATTCTCGTCGAGCCTCCAGTCGTTGACGTTCCACTTGCGGTTGTCGGAGTTCCAGTTGACATTCACGGCGAAGACTTTGTGCCTTGAACCATCCATTCCACCACCCTTTGAGTGGACTACTCACTCCTCTCAGGGTTGTATCGTATGCGGGACATAGAAGTCCACCAGTTCAAGACACCAACGCATTATATTTTTTTGAAAATAAAATGGCACTCTAGTTGAAGAAAGTTCCGCAACTACTCTGGCACATTTCATTTCCAGTATCCTGACCTTTCAGCCGTAGCCGAAAGAAATTTCCAACATACCTCTTTCATTGTATCAAAACAAAAAGACCCCGGGAAGCTGCGGATGCAGTTTCCAAGGGTCTAAGAGACTAAGTGTCCAAGGGTCTTTTGCCTAAGTGGCGAAAGGGTCAGAGTGCCGCGTTGCCGGGGCAGAGAACCTGGCAGTCAGCACCCCAGCAGCCACACTCGTCGAGCCTCCAGACGAAGACGAGCCACCAGCGGTTGCCGGAGTCCCAGAGGACACGCACGGCGAAGACTTCACCGCCCACACCTTCCAGGTAGAAGAGGTAGTAGCCTTCTTTGCCGTTCGGGTACATCTCGATCAGGCTGGCGATGTCTTCCCAGTTGCCGAGGTGGCGCTTAGGAAGGTCCGGACGAACTTCACGGTCGTAGGCGTTCTTCTTGAGACGTCCGATTCCGTAGGTCCGCCTGGGTGTGCTTGCCACCGGCTTGAGTACCGGCAGGATGCGCTCCCGGAAGGAACCATACAGGTATATGCCCGAACGGCTGAAGAATTCGTTCGGGTCGATCGGTTTGTCCCGGGCCGGAAAGGTGATCGGGTCTTCCGGCTTCAGGATACTAGTTTCCCGGAGTATCTGAACACCTTGCACACTTTCAAATTTCAATCCCTTGATCATCCTTTCCAGATGCGGACGGCCCTTCGCCGTCGCGAGGACGTGAAATTCCTCCTCGCTCACGCCATGCGCGCGACGGATCTCGTCCATCGTAGCGCCGATCTGCATGGCGAAGCCAAACCCTGAAACCACCTGCGACTTCTTGCTCATTACTATTCTCCTCGATCCACTCCTCACGGCCCCACATATGCAGAGTCGCCCCAAATGGATCATCAAGGAACACACTCCCTTTTTCGCTCGGGAGCTTGGCGGTTTTTGCGTTTGCTGAAGCAGCATCGAAAAACATTGAAGTGTAGCATTTTTTGGCTTTTTTGTCCAGCCCGCTGAACTGGCTGGCACAGCGTGTCTCAAGCGCCATTTTCTCCCGGATCAATCCACTTGCCGTCTGACTTGATCAGGGCGATGAGCTCCTCTACCGCTTCTTGTTCCGGCACCGCGCGCTTCACGAGTACCTTTTTCCGGTACAAACTGACTTGTCCGTGCGCTCCGCCGACATACCCGTAGTCCGCGTCCGCCATCTCGCCAAGTCCGTTCACGATACAGCCCATGATCGCGATGTGCAGTCCTTTCAGATGACCCATGCGTTCCTTGATGGTGTTGGTCACCGGCTCGATATCGAACAGCGTCCGCCCGCACGACGGACAGGAAATGAATTCCGTCCGTGTGATACGCCGATGTGTTGCCTGCAGTATGCCATAGCATGTCGGGATTTCCTTGGCGGGATCTTCCGTCAGTGAAACGCGAATGGTATCACCGATGCCCTCCAGAAGGAGCGTCCCGATACCGAGCGTTGATTTCGCGCGACCCTCTTCGCCGTTGCCTGCCTCCGTCACGCCGAGATGGATCGGGTAGTCCATCCCCTCCTTGTCCATCGTCGCGATGAGCAGCCGGTTGGATTCGATCATGACGAGGGGATTCGATGCCTTCAGAGCGACCACGATATCGTTGAACCCGTGTTTTCGAAAAATCCGCAGATACTCCATCGTCGACTCCACCATCCCGAGCGGCGTATCGCCGAAACGTGACAGCACCCGGTCGGAGAGCGACCCGTGGTTACACCCGATACGGATGGCTTTTCCTGATTGTTTCAGGGCCTCTATGAACGGCAGGAGGCTTTCTTCTATCCGCTCTATCTCCTTGGCATAACTCGCGTCGTCGAATGCCAACGTACGAAATATCTTTCCATCGAGAAAATTTCCTGGGTTGAGACGGATCTTGTCCGCCCATTTCAGCGCCTCGAACGCCGCGGCCGGCAGAAAATGGATATCGGCAATGAGGGGAATGTTGATACCAGACTTGAGGAGCATTTCCCGAATCGGCCCAAGCGCCTGCGCGTGCCGCGGCGTCGGTGTCGTCAGACGAATCAGCTCCGTCCCGGCCTTCACGCAAGCCATAATCTGCGCGACCGTCGCCTGCAGATCGAGCGTGTCGGTATTCGTCATTGTCTGTACACGAATCTGGTTGTCTCCACCGATCGGGACACCACCGACATTCACGACGCGTGTTTTTCTGCGTGGCTTCAGTGCCGCAAAAGAATCCATAGGATCTCACATAAAAGACAGACTGACTCCGCAATAATTTTCTGCCGTCTACAACAACGTGAAGGCTGAAACGCTATCGCCCGGCTGCGGCTTCATCACGCGTACCCCTTGCGTCACGCGGCCGAGGAGCGGCACGCTTTTGAACGGCACCCGGATAATGGTTCCTTTTTCCGACGTCAGGATGAGATCGTCTTCGATGACCGCCGTACTCGTAATAGCCGCTCCCACCAGCTTGCCGGTTTTCGAAGTTACCTTCATCGTCTTGATGCCGGAACCGCCGCGCTTCTGTACCTTGTACGATTTGAGTTCGCTTCGTTTACCGAAACCGTTCTGTGAGAGAATCAGGAGCTCTAGCCCTTTCTCGCCCTTCGGGATCACATCCATACCGACGATCTTGTCGCTCCCTTTGAGCTTCATCCCGCGTACTCCGGAAGCGCTGCGCCCCATCGGCCGCACATCGGTTTCCTTGAATCTGATAGCCTGGCCGTCGCTCGTCGTCAGCACGACATCATCGGTACCGGTGGTCGGACGCACCCAGCCGAGCGTGTCCCCCTTGTCGAGTCCGATCGCGATCAGTCCGCTCCGACGCACGTTCTCGAAATCCTCGAGCTTGCTTTTCTTGATCGTGCCGTTCTCCGTCGCCATAAAAAGATATTTGAACGCGTCGTTGTTGCTGAAAGCGATGAGAGCGGTGATCTTCTCTTCCTGCGCCACCTGGAGGAAATTGACGATGGCCTGCCCCTTCGAGGTGCGCGAGGACTCCGGGATCTCATACGCCTTGGTCTGGAATACCTTGCCCGTGTTCGTGAAGAACATCAGGTTGTCATGCGTCTGTATGGAGAGCACCTGGGCGATGCGGTCCTCTTCCTTGGTCGTCGCGCCGATGACGCCTTTGCCGCCGCGTTTCTGCACGCGATACGCGGAAGGATTCATCCGCTTGATATAGCCGTCCTCCGTAAGCGTGATGATGGCCTCGTCGTTCGGGATGAGATCCTCCTGCCTGAATTCCGTGATGCCGGTCTTCACGACTCTCGTCCGGCGCTCGTCGCCGAACCGGTCCCGGAGCTCGATGAGCTCGCTCTTCACGAGCGCCAGTATTTTTTTGTGGTGCTTCAGGAGGTCTTCGAGATATGCGATGAGCTTCAGTTTCTCTGCCAGCTCGTCCTCGATCTTCTGGCGCTCGAGGCCGGCAAGCGTCTGCAGGCGCATCTCGAGGATCGCGGTCACCTGGGCGTCGGACAGTCTGAACCTGCTTCTCAGGTTCACGTGCGCCTCTTCCTTGGTCGGCGACTTTTTGATCGTCTCGATGATTGCATCGATGTGGTCAAGCGCCTTTTTCAAGCCTTCCAGGATATGCGCGCGATCCTTCGTCTTCTCTAGATCATACCGCGTGCGACGCACAACCACCTGTTCGCGATGCTTGATGTAGTGTTCGAGGATGGCTTTGAGCGTGAGGATCTGCGGATCGACACCATCGACGAGCGCGAGCATGTTCACGTTGAAATTCTTCTGCAGGTCCGTCATCTGATACAGCTGGTTGAGCACTTTCTGCGGAAATGCTTCCTTTTTCAGATCCACCACGATGCGCACGCCGTTCCGGTCGGACTCATCGCGCAAATCCTTGATGCCATGTATTTTGCCTTCTTTCACCAGCTCGGCAATCTTCATAATCAGCGATGATTTGTTCGTCGCATACGTCATCTCGGTGACGATGATCTGGAACTGGCCGCTCTTGTTCTCGACGATCTCCGCCTTGGCACGCGCCATAATCGGCCCCTTGCCGGTGGCGTAGGCTTCGCGGATATCTTTGACATTGTATATAGTGCCTCCCGTCGGAAAGTCCGGGCCCTTGATGAACTGCATCAGATCATCCACGGTCGCTTCCGGGTGTTCGATCAGGTGACAGATGCCGTCCACCAGCTCGTTCAGATTGTGCGGCGGGATGTTGGTCGCCATACCGACCGCGATACCGACCGTGCCGTTGAGCAATAGCTGCGGGAGCTTGGCCGGCAGCACCAGCGGTTCTTCATGCATGCCGTCGAAGTTCGGTATGAAATTCACCGTATCCTTGTCGATATCGAGGAGCATCTCTTCCGCGATCGCCTTCAATTTCGCCTCGGTGTAGCGGTAGGCGGCGGGGCTATCGCCGTCCATCGAGCCGAAGTTCCCCTGCCCCCACACGAGCGGGTAGCGCAGAGAAAAATCCTGAGCCATGCGCACCATCGTATCGTACACGGCCGTATCGCCATGCGGGTGCCATTTGCCGAGCACCTCACCGACGACGGTCGCCGACTTGCGGAATTTGGCCGTCGAACGAAGACCCGTAGACCACATCGAATACAGGATGCGCCGATGCACCGGCTTCAATCCGTCACGCACGTCAGGAAGAGCACGCGCCACGATGACGCTCATCGCGTAGTCGAGATACGACTGCTTGACCTCGTCCGTGATGGAACGATCTTCGATTTTTCCCTCATGAAACGCTTTTTCCTGCATACCCGGTGATGAATGAGTGATTTTTTCGCGAGATTTAACGGCTCGGTACGCCTTCGCCGGCATCCTGCGCGCCCGCCTGGAACTGCTCATTGAAATATTGCTCGCCGGTTTTCGTGTCCTGTCCGTCGACACGGAGCGGCTCCGATTGTTCGAGGAGGCTGCCGAGCGACGGGATCTGGCCGTCAGGAAGCAGGTCCTTGCCCTTTTCGGCGGCGGCCGGGATGTCCTGACCGACATTTTGGAAACCGGACTTGAGCGACAAAAGCCAGATGCCGAGAATGAACGCCATGGAGACCGCGAGGCACGCGAGCACATAGCGCTTGCGGATATGCTCCGGCTGCTCACGGATCCATTCTATTCTCTCCCACAAACCTCGTGCCATATGTTTTAGTATGTAAAATGTGGCGGTGTTCTTCATTATACGCCTCGTTCCAATAAAACAACTTCCATCGTCTTGCCTTCCAGATCCTTTTTCTTGATGCTCAGTTTCGGCAGCGCCTGTTTCGGACAGTTGCCGAGCGCGTCGCAGAATGCCTTCTCCGTCTCGAGTGGCAGCGTCAGTCCGGCGATCTTGTAGTGCATCGGGATGACGATGTTCGGCTCGATCTTGCGCACCAGTTCCGCGGCAAGCTTCGCCCCCACGGTATCGGATCCAGCAACCGGAACGAACAGCAGATCCACGCCGTTCAGCTTGTCCAGCAGTTCCGGGGAGATATCATGCCCGAGCGCTCCCAGATAGCAGATATGGATATCCTCGCTCTCGAAAATGAAGACGGTATTCTGCCCCCTCTCCCTGCCTTCCGCCGCATCGCGATAACTCGGGAAACCGAGCGCGGCGACACCCTTGGCGGCATATTCTCCCGGCGCATCAAAAACGATTGTCCCCTCCTTGTAAGCATCTTTCGTTTCTTCGCCATTCGTATGGGACAAAAACACGAGATCGACTTGGCCCTGCGGCGAACGCAAACCGGAACCTTTCTGCAAAGGATCCGTCCAGATAACGACGTCCTCGGTCGCACGACCTGCCGGTTTTGTGCTTATCTTGAAGCAAAAATCCCCGTAATACTGTATGTTCATAGCAAGCGGTAATAGTCTCAAAAATTCCCTCCGATCAAGAAGAATATATTCCAGTGTACCACGCTCTCCCTCCCTCTGTCCATTCAAAAAACCATTTTCTCATCCGCTCTCATCCGCACTCTTGCCAAAAAGAAATCTTTCCTCTATACTCATGGAATCGTATCAAAGACAGAGGTTAATTGGCTAACACAACTGAATACAGGGATGTCAGAATCCTTGGTTTGAGTCCGTTATCCAAGACGCCCCTGTGGTGTTTTTTCCTTTTTATAAGCCATAATCGCTCGATATAATCATTCATCGCGAGCCGAGCGTACTCACACATCAACCGTACATTATGATCAAAACAGCGCCAGTCAAAGAAATATCCGCCAACCCGTCCGTGATGGAGACGCTGCTGTCCCAGCATGTCGTCGAAGTCCCCGAGATAGGCGATGTCGTGCACGGCACCGTCATTGATGTCTCGTCAAGCTCCGCCCTCATCGATCTCGGCCCCATCGGCACCGGCATCGTGCTCGGCAAGGAGATGCGCGACGGTCTCGGGCCGGAAGGCAAGCTCAAAGTCGGCACGACCGTCACCGCCACCCTCATGGACTATGAGAACGAGGACGGCCACATCGAGCTCTCCATCCGCGAGGCTTCCTACGAGAAATCCTGGGACGATATCGAGCACAAGCTCACCAACCGCGAAGTGGTCACCACGAAAGTCGTGCAGGCCAACAAGGGCGGACTGATGATCGAGATCAACGGCATCGCCGGGTTCCTGCCGGTTTCCCAGCTCTCGAGCGAACACTATCCGCGCGTCGAGGACGGCGACAAGAACAAGATTCTCGACCTCCTGAAGAAGCTCATCGGCCAGGAAGTGCACGTGCGCATCCTCGACGCCGACCGCGAGAACGAGAAACTGATCGTCAGCGAAAAAGCCGCCCAGAGCGAAAAGGAGCGCGGCCTCATCAACCTGCTCCGCGTCGGCGAAGTCGTGCAGGGCGAGGTGAGCGGCGTCGTCGATTTCGGCGCGTTCGTGAAGTTCGCACCGCCCACCAAGGAAGGAGAGAAGAAGCCGGCGGAGAAACTCGAGGGGCTCGTGCACATTTCCGAACTCGCCTGGCAGCTCATCGATGATCCGCGCGAGATGATCAAGACCGGCGACAAGGTGGAGGCCAAGATCATCGGTATCGAGGACACCCGCATCTCGCTCTCGATGAAAGCGCTCAAGGAAGACCCGTGGAATACGGTGCTCGAAAAATACAAGGTGAGCGACATCGTGCCGGGCAAGGTGGACAAGATCAACCACTTCGGCGCCTTCGTCTATCTCAACAAGGATATCCACGGCCTCGCGCACGTCAGCGAATTCCAAGAAGTCTATCCGGGCAAGAAGATTGAGGAAGTCTTCAAGGAAGGCGAGACCTACTCCTGGAAAATCCTCTCCATCGAGCCGAAGAGCCACCGTATGGGGCTGCTCCCGGTGAAAGAAGGCGCTGCCAAAGAAACGAAAGAAAAGAAAGCCGTTCAGGAGGAAAAAGAAGTTCAGGCCTAAGGCCGCCAAAACATCCTGCATCAATCAGGATGTTTTTGCCTCAGACCACCAAAGAAAAAATATGCGGAACATATTCATCATTTCCGGCCCTTCCGGCGCCGGAGAGGACTCCATCATCAGCGCGCTTGAAAAGCTCTTCCCCACCGAACGCGTCGTCACTACCACGACTCGCCAGATGCGCACGGGAGAGAGCGAGGGAAATCCGTACCACTTCCTCTCCAGAGAAGCGTTCCAGGAAAAAATCAAGGCTGGTGAATTTTTCGAATATGCCGAAGAAGATAACCATCAGCTCTACGGCACGACACACAGAGAGATCGGGCGCATCAAAAATGTCAAGAAAGTCGTGCTTTGGAAAATGGACTACCAAGGAGTCATCACTATGAAAAAGATCCTCCCCGAAGCTGTCTCTATCCTCATTATGGCACCTCTTGATATTCTCGAGCAGAGAATCCGCAGGCGCGAGAACGTTACCGACGATTTCGTGAAAGGGCGCTTGAAACATGCTCAGGGCTGGTTTGACAATAGAAACATATTCGATTATGAAGTTGAAAACGAACAAGGCAGGTTCGACGAGACGATCCAGAAAATCGCCGCGATCATCAAGGAGCATACGGCCCTCGCGTGAAGCGCCGCTCTCTCCTTTCGTCCGGCGCTTCATCAAGCGCATCCAGAATACCGTACAAAAATCCGCTCTCTGGCGGAAGGGAGATGTTTTTATCGTGGGCGTTTCCGGCGGAGCGGACAGCCTGTGTCTGCTCGACGTCCTGTTTCTGCTTTCCAAGAAATATGATTTCACGCTGCATGTCGCTCATGTAAATTATCATCTGCGCGGTAGGGCATCGGATCTCGATGAGATGCTGACACGAGAAATGGCCGAGCGCTACCATCTCCCCTGCTCCGTCTTGTCACAGGGAAAGAGACCAAAGAATGATGTGGAAGAAACGCTCCGCGATATCCGCTATGCTTTCTTCGCGAAACTGCGCCAGAAAACCGACGCGGACAACATCGCGGTCGCCCACAACCAGGATGACCAGGCGGAAACGCTGCTCCTGCGGCTGCTCCGCGGATCCGGGCTCTCCGGGCTCTCCGCCATGCGCCCGAAAAGCGGCCATATCATCCGTCCCCTCATCGAAATGAGCCGCGCCGATATCCTGCACTACCTGAAAGATCGCCGCATCGCGTTCCGCGAAGATGCGAGCAACGCCGACCCGCGCTATCTGCGCAATCGCGTCCGTCACGAGCTGATCCCGTTCCTCGAAAAAAACTTTCAGCCGCAGACCCGCAGACTGCTCGCCGAAACCGCGACCATCCTCGCCGGCGACTACGCTCTTTTAGAAAAACATCCCGCCGCCTTCTCCGCGAAGCACAGCCCCCTCGGTGCGGAATTTTCGCGTGCCGCCCTCCTCGCGCTCCCCGAACCGCTCCTCTGCCGCGAGCTGCGCGCCCTGCTCCGGCCGTTCCTCGCCGGAAAGAATCCGGGGAAAAACCTCCTGGGCGAACTCATAAAATCCCTCAGAAGCGCCAAAAGAAAAACGCAGACCGTCGTCTTCAGAGGATTGAAGTTTGTCCGCGAAGGTGATACAGTGAGACTACTCAAACGCACATAATCCGGGATATTCATACTCGTTGCAATTATGGAAAAAATGCTGAAAAACCTCTCCACCCTGATCCTCCTGTTTCTCCTCATATCCGGCATCATCATCCTCTATCAGACGCCGGACAAGAAGCCCGCGCCGATCTCCCTCTCCGAGCTCGTGACCGAAATCAACCAAGATCAGGTGAAAGCCATCGTCATAGAGAGCAACGTTCTCGACATCGAGCTCCAGGACGGCAATCGGCAGAAAGCGAGCAAGGAGTCAGAGAGCTCTCTCACCGAGACGCTCGTGAATTACGGCATCGACAAGGAAAAACTGGGCAAGGTCTCCATCACCATCAAGGAAGAATCCGGCTGGAGCTTCTGGCTTGCCGGCATCCTGCCGTTCCTGCTGCCGTTCATCCTCATCGGCGCGTTCATCTGGTTCATGATGCGCCAGGCGCAGCGGGGCAATTCGCAGGCGCTGTCGTTCGGTATGAGCCGCGCCCGCATGCTCGATCCGAAGGACAAGAAGAAGCGCATCACTTTCGTCGATGTCGCCGGAGCGAAGGAAACCAAAAATGAGCTCGAGGAAGTCGTGGAATTTCTGAAACATCCTAAAAAATTCCTCAATATGGGGGCAAAGATCCCCAAGGGCGTGCTTCTGCTCGGCCCTCCGGGAACCGGCAAAACGCTGATGGCCAAGGCGGTCGCCGGCGAAGCGGGCGTGCCGTTCTTCAATATCAGCGGGTCGGAATTCGTCGAGATGTTCGTCGGCGTCGGCGCCAGCCGCGTCCGCGACCTCTTCAAGCAGGCCAAGAAGAATGCCCCGTCTATCGTCTTCATCGATGAGATCGACGCTGTCGGCCGGCATCGCGGCGCGGGCTTGGGCGGTGGACACGACGAGCGCGAGCAGACGCTGAATCAGATATTGGTCGAAATGGACGGTTTCGAAACCGATATGAGCGTCATCGTCATCGCGGCTACCAACCGCCCAGACGTACTTGATCCGGCGCTGCTCCGCCCCGGCCGCTTCGACCGCCGCGTCACGATGGATCTCCCGGATATCAACGAGCGCGAGCAGATCCTCATCATCCATACGAAAAACAAGCCGTTAGAAACGGATGTGAAGCTGCGCGTCATCGCCGAGCGTACGCCGGGATTCTCCGGTGCCGATCTCGCAAACCTGTTGAACGAAGGCGCGATTCTCGCGACACGCCGCAACAAGAAAACTATCGGGATGTCGGAACTTACCGAGTCCATCGAGAAAGTGATCCTCGGCCCGGAACGCCGCGGACGAGTCATCAACAAAAAAGAGAAGGAGATCATCGCCTACCACGAAGGCGGCCACGCTCTCGTCGGCGCGAGCCTCCCCAACGCCGACCCGGTGCAGAAAGTCTCCATCATCTCCCGCGGACATGCCGGCGGCTACACGCTCTCCGTCCCCTCCGAGGACAAGAGCCTGCATTCCCACAGTTATTTCATCGATGAGCTCGCGATGTTCCTCGGGGGCTACGCCAGCGAGAAACTCATCTTCGGCGATATCACTACCGGCCCGTCAAGCGACCTGGAGCGTGCCACCCAGATGGCGCGCAATATGGTCACGCGTTACGGCATGAGCCGCCTGGGCGCCCGGACCTTCGGCAAAAAAGACGAGATGGTCTTCCTCGGCCGCGAGATGCATGAGGAGCGCAACTATTCGGAGAAGACCGCGCAGGATATCGATACGGAAGTCTCGCACCTCATCGATCAGGCGTTCAAGCGCGCCACCGATATCCTCACCGAGAGGCGCGCCGTCCTCGACACGCTCGCACGCACGCTGCTCGAGAAAGAGACTCTCGAGAAAGACGAGTTCGATGCCATCGTAGGCATAGCCGCTCCCAAAGAGATGCCCGTCTAAATTCTCGCACTACTTATGGAAAGATTGCGCTTCCGTGAATTTTTCTTGCAGGCCTGGGCTGCCGCAGCGCCACGGAAGCTCCCGTGGATTTTCGGTGCTGTCATCGCCGCCGCAGGTATCGCAGAAAATCAGCTCAGCGAACAGATGCTTGGCAACCGCGCCTCTTTCAAAGACCTCATCCAAGCGGCGTCAGAAACAATGCCGGAAACGATGTCCATCATTCTGATTCTTATCCTGCTGTTTGCCATCAGTATTTTCGGGAAAAGCAATTTGATCGTTTCGCTCGCCTTCATCACCGGAAAAACCGGACTTCCCAATCACCCGAACACCGCGCATACCATAGCCAAAAATTTCTTCCGCGCGTTTCGGCTCGAGTGTCTCGCATTTCTCGCCATCTTGGCAGTCATCGGCATCCTCGCTATTCCGCTTCTCATCGCCTCCTCGCGCAATCCGGAAGCACTCACCCTGCTCATACCCCTCTCTATTTTTACCCTCATTCTTGTTGCGATCATCGTCTTCCTGATCAAGCAACTTGCCCTCTTCTATCTTCTCTTGTCTCCTGTCCGTACTCGCGAAGCGATCGAGCTCGGCAGCGCTCTCCTCTACCGTTTCGTCATCCCGAACCTTTTGTTCGGGCTGTTCTCCCTCGCACTCGCCATTCTCTTTACTTTTTGCGTGAACCTCGTTATCCTGGGTATTGCCGTTCTTTTCGACAAGGCTTCCGTTCCGGTTCCGGAAACATACGCATCGCTCGCGATAGGCTTCGCGTCATTCGCCTGGTTCGCGGTTTTCCAGCAGGCGCTCTGGCTCGCTTTTTTCAAATCAATCGCCAGTCCGCGCGAACCTGAAAAAGTGGTCGAAAAAGAAGAGGCTGCGTTGATCACCACCAATCTCCCTGAAATCCCGCCGGCACAGTAGAAATGACGGGCGTATAGCTCAGCTGGTTAGAGCGCTACATTGACATTGTAGAGGTCTCCTGTTCGAATCAGGATACGCCCACAGAAATATGAAAGGCTTCCGCCCAAGGCGGATCGGCCTTTGGCTGACAGTGTTGGTTACCCGCCCGACTGGACGACGCCAGTCGTTCGGGCGGAGAGCGTCACATTGACATTGTGAAGGTCACTGGTTCAAATCCAGTATCACCCACAAGGTGCGGGATAGAGGTCTCCTGTTCGAATCTGGACAGACCCACACCGCATTCAGGCATCCCAGCGAGGGATACAGATATCCGGTTCTCCTCCAAAGCGGGCAGAAAAGTCTGGATGCATCTAAAAAACCTGCGCTTGCGAGCCCAGGTTTTTTGTTTTCCAACAAGTTGCATGCTCTATCTGAACTGGGCTCCCGGTCCCTGTGAGCGGATATCCCGATTCAACGCGGTATCAACCTGGTTTTGCACATTGCCAGTTTCCCTTTGAATATTTGACTGCACCTGCCCTATGCCATTCTGGATGAGATTGCTGATTACTTTATTCGCCATAGCTGATACGACACCCGCTAACAATGCTCCCGGATTTTCTGCGGTAGCGAGCATCTGGTTCGGGAGATTCTGTACCTGTATTTGGGCCGCTTCAATGACTCCGGATGGCGCTATTATCGACCCCCCTGATTCGGATGGCAGAAAACCCCCCTCTGATTTCTTAGCAAGCGCTATCTGCTGTTCTTGTGCCAATTTGTTCTGATATGCCTGCTCGGCCTGCAAGGCAAAACCGAAAGGATTGTTGGCCGGATTGGAAAAGAACGCGTTGAACGCTCGCCAATCTCCCTCCGCGAACATCGCTTGCGGACTCGCGGTGTATTCTTCCAAATTGGTAACATTCGGCGTTCCTCTGGCTACGGTGACATTCCTCCCTACCGTGATCAGATAATTGGCAAAACTGTCTTTGATCCCCCCGCCCCTGTTGCCGGCACTCGCATAGTTCGCCGAAGACCCTTTGCCACGCGTCGTCATCGTAAAAAAATCATTCATATACAATTCCGTCCGCTCTGCTGGTCCCTGGTACAAAAAATCATTGTAGTTGGTGATGAACAATGCCTGCCCCGATGACCCTCCGCCGCCGATGAGCTGTCCCACTTGCTGATTCAACGCCTGTATGGCCGCCGCTTTCAACGCTCCGAGCAAAGCACCCTCAATCGCTCGTGCGATTTCTTCCATCATTGTCTTCTTAGACACCCCCACTTCCGTAGAACCCCAATAGTCTGCCTGAGCGCGAGGCGCTCCCACCATGAGTATACTGGACACAAACAACCAAAAAAGAAGCACTCGCCAAAACACTCTGGAATCTGTTCTATACTGTAGTTTTGAGAAAAGCATACTACAAATTCAATGGGATTTCTTCAATGCCGTAATCAGACAATTTCTGCTGTACTTCATCAATAAACCCCTTTATGCCACCAATTAACCCTTGTATCTTGGAAAGTGCGGCTATCTGGCCCAGCGGATCGTGTTCTTTCTGGGACGGGTTGAGCTCTTCTTTCAATTGCATGGCATACTTGGCCATTTTCAGAGCTTTCACGTGCACGTCGAGCATTTTCTCCGGAACCTCCACGTCTTGCAACTCTGTCAGCATCTTCTCCCCCTGTTTCGATAGCTGATTGATGTATTCCATATTGCCCGATGACAAAGAGGCAATGAGATCACCGGAAATACCCCCGAGTATCCCGCTCAGCTCATCCTTTGTCTGAAAAGCGCGTGGCATATTATTCGCCGCCAGATATGCCACGACTGTCAGATACCCGATCGCGTCTTTGCGTTCTTGCTCGGCACGATCCTTGTCTTTGAGACTCTTGGACAGCTTTTTTATTTTTATACCCTCGATATCGACTTCCGGCAACGTTATTTCTTTTTCAGCACTGCCTTCAAGCATTTTCGTGACGGAATCATTGATATCCTCCAGAGAAACCGCTTTGCCCTCCTCATCAGTATCTTTCAGGATATTGACAATTTCACTGGAGACCTTCTGCGTCAGGTTTTCCGACGCTTCTTGCGTGATAACAAGCGGAACTTCAGCTTCTCTGATTATCTTATCACCGGGGGCGCGCCGCAATGGATCATACCCGCTCTCCACTTCCACACCATCACCGTATCCGTCGTCATCGCTATCCTTGTCCGACGGGTCCGTACCGTACAGTTTTTCCTCGTCATTGCTCAGCCCGTCCTGATCGGAATCCTGGAAGATATTCTTCGTGCTCGTTGATTCATCCGCGAAAACGAAAACGGCCGCGCTCAAAAGAAGCAGGCTGAAAAAAAGAAACAATGCGAACTTCGTACCCTTCTCCGGAAAGCTGAGGAAAGACGCTGTATGCATATCGCGGGTTTGTTTTTTATGTATTTGTATTATATCACATTTTCACGTGCACGCTTCAACGCCATCTTAGCAAATAAATAATCCCCTGCAAAGCGGAAGCGAGGATGTTTGTTCCGCCGCTATGTCAATTGATGCAATGCGATACATCACCGATCTCTTCTTCTCCGCGATGCGCTCGCGAAACGGGCTCCCATACACCGCCCTCGCCGCATTCAACGATGCAGGTCTCCGCTGAAGATGAATACCAGAGCATCTTCCAATAAAATATATTATGCAATATTTTTTATATTTGTCAAGCCCTGTACCATTGCAGCGTCAAGTTGACACTTCCCAGTTCTCGGAG
>JBBTWT010000020.1:0-7729 GCA_038078615.1 Patescibacteria group bacterium
TTACTTTACAATTTAGCGAGGGTCATGTCATGCAGAGAGTCATATTAGGTGTTGGGGGAGGTATAGTGCTCAAGCAGTATGTGCTAGGAGATGCCAGTGACATTTTTTGGCTGATTGAACAAAGCCGAGAATACCTCAATCACTACAATAGCGATATGCCACGGAAATACCCGACGGAAAGGAGTGTATATGAGAGTATTCTGTGGCCGAAAAATCCTAAACGATTGCGGCTGGGTATCTGGCACGATACTGTACTGGTAGGCGGTATCAATGTGGCGCCGGCCGATGACACTGGCGGTGATCCATTTGCCGAAGTCGGCTATTGGCTGGGCGCTCCCTACGAAGGGCGGGGTTATGTCGCGCGATCTCTCCAATGTCTCGCTGCGTATGCATTCAATTCGATGGGCATGCATATGCTCTATGCCAATGTGCTCTCTGATCATTTTCGCAGCAGGAGAGTGTTGGAAAGGGCTGGTTTCCAGAAACAATCGGGGGGTTCCGGCGGTATGCTGGGATATTGTCTTGAGAAGAGTGTTTGGGTTGAACGACTCAAATGAAAGTTAACCTAAGTAGGGGGTTTACCATGAAATCTGTAAGAATCGAGTCCATCGGAAATGGGAAGGAGTTTCTGATTGACATCACGTGTGAATGTGGGAACAACATCTTCACTGATGTGACAAGCGGCATAGCGAGTTCCAAGCATAAGGTTTCCCTGGGTGGAGGCGAAGTGGGGCTTAGGTGCACCGAGTGCAAGAAGCGATGTGGCATCTTCCCGCAGGTCACAAACGTTTACGTTTACATGCACTAAACTCAACCCGCCGGCAGAAAATCTGCTTCGGTGGGTTTTCTGTTTTTAGAAAAGATTTTGTATAGACTATTTATATCGGAGCGCGTCGAGGGTGTCGATGCGGGAGGCGCTGCGAGCCGGGAAGATACCGGTGAGAAATCCGACGAAGACGCCGAATATGATGACGGTAGCGATGAACCACAGCGGGCTATAGAACAGATCCACCGATTCGCCGCCGAATCGGCTGGCCACGAGATTGATGAGGACGTTCAACGCTTCTCCTCCGACATATCCGAGGATGATGCCGCCGAATGCTCCCAGGAAGCCCATGAGCGTCGATTCCATGATGAACATCATCGAGATGCTGCCACGCGAGGCGCCGATGGCCTTCATGATGCCGATCTCCTCGGTGCGTTCGAGGAGCGCGATGGTCATCGTGTTGAACATACCGATGGCGGAGACGATGAGCGCGATCATGCCGAAAACCATCAGGACGATCTGGATGGCGCGGAACACTTTGTTCGCTTGGTCGATGGTTTCGGAAATGGACGATACGATGAATCCTCGTTTTTCAATGTCTTCACGGATTCGGGCAAGCGTGTCGGTTGAAGAACACTTGACTTTCAGCGTGGTGTAGCTTTCGAAAGGAAAGCCGGCGAGCGAGTCAAGGGGGAGGTAGATACTGTTCTCTTCGCCTGAAACGACGCCGACGATGGTAGAGGCGTTTTTTGATGCGAAAGAAGAGTTCTTGTCGGTTCGGCCGGAGGCATCATTCTGGAAAATGGTGAGGGCAACGGTTTTGCCGAGCATTTCTTCCGGAGCCGTGTTGAAAACTTTGGCAACGGCTGAAGTGATGATGATGCTCCGTACTTCGTCATCGGCGAAGAACCTGCCGGCATTGATTTTCAGGCTTTCATTTTTGAGAAGGGCAGCGGTGGAGCCTATCGTATTGACATCGAGGGTGATGTCGTCGAATGTGCCCTGGCCGGAGAGTTCAAGCACCGGAATGATTTCGACGACATCGGGGAGTGCTTTCAGTTCTTCGATGGTGGCGCTGTCGAGATCTTTTCCGCCTTCCGTTTTCCCGAGCGTCACATCGAGCGTGACGAGCGCGTCAGAAGTGGTGATTTTTTGGAGCAGCGTGCGCTGCAGGCCATAGCCGAAAGAGACGAGAAAGATAATCGCGGCGATACCGACACTCATGCCGAGAATGGTGAGCAGTGTCCGCATCGTGCGGGCTTTGAACATACGGAGCGATAATTTGAGGAGGTCGAAAAAACGCATAGGTTATGAGTATTTGAGCAGCATGAGGATTTCGATTTCGCGGACGATCTTTTCCGCGGTGATTTTGTGGAGATTGACGCCATCGGCGGAGAGGCGCGCATCAAGGCGTTTTCGGAGTTCGATCTGTCCTATCTGATTCTTGAGACGGAGCGTGAGCGTCGCCTGGAGGCGGAGTTTCTGCTCATCCGAGAGGTTCAGCAGGTGGAAATGTGCCACGATGTAATCCGTAAGCGCAAGAACCCCGACATCGGTATTTTCTTTGAGCTTCTGCGCTTGTTCGAGAATCTTCGCCACGCGCTCCGTGAATGAGCTGGCGCGCAACTTGTTCCACCCGGCGCCGCCCTTCTCAAGATCGAGATCGAGCCGTTCCGAGAATGTTGGGATGTCGATATTCTTGAACAGGAGCTCTTTCAGAAAGGCTTCGGCCATGCTGACTTGTTCTTCATTCAGTTCGGAGAGGAGATGGGCGAGGAGCTGTTTCGCCTTGAAAGGTACCAAGAGTACGTCCACCTGCTGGGGGAGCAGGCTTTTGAATGATGCCATCAGCATCTTGAGCTCGAGAGATTCTATAGGCTCTGCCTGTATAACTGTTTCCTTTTTGGCGGCGATAGGACGCTTTTCCCTGTTGACGTCTTCTTTGATGATGCGGCCGTCCCGCATATGGATGACGCGGTCGGCATAGGGGAGGTGTTCCGGATTGTGCGTCACCATGACGATGGTTTTCTTGTCGACCTCGTTCAGCTCTTTCAGGATTTTGAGCACATTTTCGGCGCTGTCGCTGTCGAGGTTGCCCACTGGCTCGTCCGCGAGGATGATCTCGGGATTGTTGATGAGCGAGCGGGCGATGGCGACGCGCTGTTTCTGTCCGCCGGAGAGCTGACTCGGGAATTTGTCGGCTTGTTCGACGATGCTGAAGCGGCGCAGGAGCGAGATACCAGCCTGTTTCCGTTCGCTCGGGCTGACGCCCTGAAACATCTTCGGCAGGCAGACATTTTCGAGAATATCGAGCGAGGAGATGAGGTAGAAAGCCTGAAAAATCATACCGATACCGGTCTGATGGAGTTCAAGCTCTTCCCTATGTGTCATCTTGGAGAGAGCTTTCCCCTGGACATACACATCGCCATATGTGGCCCTCTGTACTCCGGACAGGGAATACAGAAGCGTCGACTTGCCGCAGCCGGAAGGTCCGTAAATGATCACGTATTCGTGAGGATAGATAGTGATGTTTGTTTCTTCGAGCGCGCGCGTCTCGTTGGGTTTCCCCTGATTGTAGATGACGCGCAGCTTATCGACGACGATGATCGGATCCGCCATGATGTTGGTTCATTATTTTGCTTTCAGCATAGCATATTTTGTACCCCAGGGTAAGCTACGCGCGTTGCCCGAAAGACGTGATATGCGCTACAATAGGGTACATATATTGCCGTCTCGTAGTTATGAATCGTTCCCTGATTTTTATCGCGCTTGGCATCGTGCAGATCATCATCCTGACGCTGATGGGGTTGTATTTTTACCGTTTATGATGCAGAAATTCTTTGGGAAAATTCTATCATTGTGAAGCTGTTATCTCGACTCATTTTTTTGATGCTGATTCTTACCGGAGGCTTTCTGATTCTTTCGCATATCGTCTCCGGGCAGGGCAGCGCTTCCGATAGCGTGATCGTCGAGATGTTCGAACGGCAGGACTGTGCGCATTGCCAGGCGGAGAAACGCTATCTCGATACACTGGTTCAGCAGAGAGCGGATATAGAAGTACGATATATCGATATCAATACCGAAGCAGGGAAGGATCTATTCGATCGTTTCACTGAATCGCAGAAACTCTCCAAGGTGACACCGATCACGGTGGTCGGCGCAACCGTGATCCAGGGATTCGACTCCGAGAAAACGACGGGCAAACGCATAGAGGATCTGATCGATGCGAATAGGGGAAAACCTGTCGTCGGGATAGCGGGGCTGCTTGCCGGACAGGCGAGCGAGGTGGAGAAGACGCGCGGCGCCATCTGCGACAGCACGGGTATCTGCACGATGCCGGCACCGGAACCGCTGCTCGTTACGCTGCCTTTCAGCGACAAGACGATCGATGCGGCCGCGTACTCCCTTCCGGTGTTATCCGGCGTTTTGGGACTGATCGACGGGTTCAATCCGTGCGCGATGTGGGTGCTCGTGACGTTTCTCCTCGTTTTGGTCCAGATGGGATCGCGCCGGCGGATGTGGACGGTGGCGGGACTGTTCATCATCGCGGAATCCGTGATGTATTATCTGATACTCAATGTCTGGTTCACGGCGTGGGATTTCGTCGGGTTGGATCGGATCGTGACGCCGATCGTGGGGGCGCTCGCTATCGGTGGTGGAATATTCTTCCTCTATGAGTGGTACAAGTCCGACGGGACGTGCCAGGTGGTGGATCTCGAAGGGCGCGCGAAGATTTCCGGCAGGATTAAAAAACTGGCGAGCGAGCCGTTCACCTGGGTGACGGCTTTCGGCGTGATCGCGCTCGCATTTTCGGTCAACGTGATCGAGTTCGCCTGTTCGATCGGCATTCCGCAGGCGTTTACCAAGATCATCGAGCTCAACGATCTCGGCTTCTGGCAGACGCAATTCTATATGGCCGATTATATCTTCTTCTATATGGTGGATGATTTCCTGGTGTTCGGACTGGCTCTGTGGGGATTCGACAAGCTTCACCTGACGCAGGCGTATTCCAAATGGTCGAATCTGATCGGAGGTTTGCTGATGCTTCTCCTCGGATATCTGCTCATCTTCCATCCGGCACTCTTGCGCTTTGTTTGAGGATAATCACGCAATCTGATATACTGGACAGGTTAAATACTAAGCAAGAAATACTATGGAAGGCGGCACAATGGCTCCTCAGGAGGAAGGAAAATTCGGAAAGGACGCGCTGCTTATCGCAGGCGCGATTCTTTTGACAGGATTGATCATCGCGGGCTCCATCGTGGCGGCCGTGCAGAAGTCAGCGCCGGCAGCGCCTGTCGTGGTGAAAGACGCGGCGCTGGCGCCTGAAGCAGCCCCGGATTCGAACGCGGTCGCGTCGCTCGATGATGATCCGGTACTTGGCGACAAAAAGAAGGCGAAAGTGGCGATCGTCGAATTCAGCGATTATGAATGCCCGTTCTGCCAGCGGTTTCATAAAGAGACATTCGACAAGCTGGTGAAGGACTATGTGGATACGGGCAAGGCCGTGATCGCCTTCCGTGACTTTCCCCTCTCTTTTCATGAGCCAAATGCGAGTTTGGAAGCGGGAGTAGCGAACTGTGTCCGCAAAGAAAAAGGCGACAAAGCATACTTCTCTTTTTCACAGGGTCTGTTCGAAAACACGATTTCCAACGGCAAGGGGCTGCCTGCTGGCAAGCTCGATGAGCTGATCCGCAAAGCGGGTGCCAATCCGACGACGGTCAATGCGTGCGCCGCAAGCGATGCCGTGAAGCAGGAAATCGCCAAGGATCTTGAAGATGGGGCGGCAGCCGGCATTTCCGGTACCCCGAGCTTCGTTATCGGAACATTGAATGCCGATGGGTCAGTGACCGGAGAGCGGATCGTGGGCGCCGTGCCTATCGACAGCTTCAAGACGGCGATCGAGAAGTACCTGAAGTAATCGAAAAAGCGGATATTTTCGCAGAGGACTCTGCCTCAGGGCAGAGTCCTTCTTTTTTGATATACTGTAAGCAGTAGGGTAATTTGGACGTTTCACATCCAAATATACAAAATTCATATGTCTCTTTTGAGCCGATTGCGGGAATGGCGGAACAATCAGGCGCGCATCGAGGGCGTGGAGGTTTTCCGCGTGTTTCCGAATGCCGTTCTGGATGCGATCGTCGGGACGCTGCCGCGTACCAAGGAAGAGATGCTCGCCATCAAGGGCATCAAGGAAGCGAAGTATGGGAAGTATGGGGCTGCAATCCTGCGAATTATTGCGGAATCTGCCCCGAGCGGTTCGGACAATCAGATGGCTTCTGGAGCAAAGATATCTGTTTCCAGTAATTTGGAAGCCTTGCTTCCAAATGTATCGGATGAGGGAAAAAAAGAAGAAGATCAGACGCTCTCCGTCAGTCAGTTTCTGGACGGGCTGAATGTCGAATTGTCAGGAATGGCATCGCGGGTGCAGGGCGAAGTCTCGAGCGTCGATGTGCGCGAGCGCGTCATATATTTCACGATCAAGGATGTCAAAGACGAGAGTACGCTCAATTGTCTCATCTTCCGTTATCAGTATGATATTTCCGGAGTAGAGATCGCTATCGGAGATGAGATCATCGTCGAGGGCGTCCCGGAGATCTACAAGCCGAGCGGGCGGCTGAGCATGAAGATCGGCGTCATCGAACTTGCGGGCATAGGCGCGCTCCAGAAAGCCTATGAAGCGCTCAAATTGAAATTCGAGCAGGAAGGATTGTTCGCGCCGGCAAGGAAGAGAGCGCTTCCGGAATTTCCGGAGACTATCGCGCTCATCACTTCGGAACAGGGAGCGGCTATCGGCGACTTCACGATGAATCTCGGTGCTCAAGGATTGAACGTGCATTTTTACCCGGTCAGCGTCGAGGGCAAGAAAGCGGTATTCGAGATTATCAAGGCCATCCGGTATTTCAATCGCAGTCCCGAGAAATATGACGTGCTCGTGATCGTGCGCGGCGGCGGCAGCCTGGAGAGCCTGCAGGCATTCAACAACGAGGCGCTCTCGCGCGAGGTAGCGGGGTCGAACATCCCGACCTTGTGCGGTATCGGACACGAGAAGGATGTCACGCTCGCCGCCATGGTGGCCGACGTGATGGTATCGACACCGACTGCGACAGCGCGGACGCTCCGTGCGCCATGGGACGCGGCGCGCAGCACGCTAGCGCATACGGAAAAACACCTGCTGCAGATATATGAGCGGACGCTTCTTGCCGCGAAGCATCAGGTAGAAACGTTTTCGCACACGCTGATCTCGCGTCTGGATCAATTCTCGAAACGGTTTCAGGCATTGCGAGAGCGGTTCTCGCAGCATATCCCGCGGATGCAGTTTCAGATCCGGGAGGCTCGTCAATCCGTCATACACTACTCGGATGAATTGAAAAAACAATACCAGCAGGTTCTTGAGGAAGCGGAAGGAAGAATCGAAGAAATAGGCGAGACACTCAAACGGTATGATCCCAAGCGGGCGTTGGCACTCGGTTACAGCCTGATACAGAAAGAAGGCAGGATCCTGCGGAGCGTGGAAGGGGTGAAGAAAGGGGATAGCCTGACTCTTCGCCTGGCCAAAGGACGATTGGATTCGGAAGTGACGGGGGTGTATAATGACTAGGGTTTAAGCTGAGAGTTACAAAATAGTAATACATTAAATAAATCATTAAAATTAAAGATATGTTAGCGACTACAGGGCTCACACTATTTTTAGGATACATCATTTTTATATTTTTTGCTGTAGTTTTTTCTCTTGTCGCTATTTTTATGAAACAGTTTAAAATGCCATACGCAAAATGGTATTTTAATTTTGTAATAGTGAGCTCATTGTTGGTTTTGTTATCTATAAAATACTTGAATTTAGATTTTTTATATTATAAACTTTGGTTATTTGTTAATATTTTACTTCCAATTCTAATCATAGGAAGATATTTTTTTAGGAGAAAAAAATAAGGTTAAATATTATTAAAATGTTTAATAATA
>JBBTWT010000021.1:0-9297 GCA_038078615.1 Patescibacteria group bacterium
TAATGATGAATTATTATCTAGACGAAGCAAATGCTGCTGCTGGGAGAGATCTGATGGCCAGCAAGCTCGTAAAGAAAGCTGAATTCGGGCACAAAGACAGAGGTACCATAGGCATGGAAGAAAAAATGTGGAATATCGACGTTTTGAGTACGGTCAGTAATTTGGAAAATGATAATTTTGTATCAGCCGAGCGAGGTGTGCGAGAGAGTTTATTCCCAGATGATTTAGATTCAAAGGGTTTCAAAGATATATGGGAGGCCTACGCCGTGCAGCAGTTTCTGCACGGTCTTCTTCGTCAACGCGTAGAAGCATTGGTGTTGTCAGGTAACATGGAAAAAATGAAAGAAGTGGTTAGTGTATATAATCTTGGTACATATAGTCCTAATGCAATAACCCTCAAGATACTTGCCAAGATGCCCAAAGAGATTATTCAATCACCGGATGTCCAGGAGCGGCTTTCACACAGGCTGGAAATTGAAATGCTAGGTATTAGGAGGTGGGGTATCAGTGGTGATCCAAAGGGTGCGCAGGAAATGGCCGATGAGTATGTAGAGCTTGGATTGATGACAAAAGAACAAGCGGATAAAACCCTTGCCGGCGCCACGGAAGCAGCAAGGTAGCATATTGCGTTGTGTCTGAAAAATCTTCGTAAAAGGAGGGTTTCCGTTTTGAAGAAACCCTCCTTTTTATGCTATACTCCGGCTATTGAGGAAACAATTAATAGGCTGATTTTCCTATGAGACGGAAGAAAAAGATGCCGGTAGAGACGGAGGATGACGGGTTCACATTCGAGGATATACTGCACAGCGATGCCAAGCGGAGCATCGCGGCGGTTTTTCTGTTCGCGCTCTCGATCCTTTTCTTGCTGGCATATTTCGCCGCGGCTGGCGTGCTGGGAGAGTGGCTCGATACCGGCCTGGGGATGCTCCTCGGATGGGGGAAGTGGCTCCTGCCGTTCATTCTCGTGAGCGCGGGAGTGCTGTTTCTCAAGCGCCGGACGACGACGCTCGCGGACGCCGTGCGGTTCATCGGGCTCATTCTGGGATTTTTCGCCGTACTGGGGCTGTTTCATCTGTATAGCGGGGACGAGACCAAGGAGCTCCTGAAGGTCGCGCGCGACGGAGAGGGCGGCGGATTCATCGGGTTCGCTTTCGCGTACGTACTCTCGAATTTTACCGGCAGGGCGGCTGGCACGATCATCCTTTTCGCGCTGTTTGTCGTGGGGATGATCGCCGCATTCAATGTTTCGCTGATTCATACCTTCGAGAGTTTGCGGGAGAGATTGAGACGCAAGACGCAAACAGGGCTCGCGGAAGGAGAAACTGGCGTTGTCGCAGCGGTCGTCGCGGAAGACAACAATGAAACCATTACTTCCGAGACGGCCAGTGCAACGGATCTGCCAAAGAGCGCGGGTGATAGCCTGACAGCGAACAATATCCGCAATCTCCAGTTTCATGATGAGGAAGCGGAGACAAATATCGATGAGGAGGAGATGAGGAAAGACGGCAGTGGAGCAGCGAGCGCACCGGTACTGGTGCGCAAACGTCCATCGCGCCGTCCGCGTTTCGTGCGCTGGGAGCTGCCGCCGGTAGACCTGATGGAATCGACGACCGGTCAGGCGAGCGGGGGGGATACGGAGCGCAACAAACATATCATCCAGAGTACGCTCAAATATTTCGGCATTGCTGTTGAGCCGGGGGAGGTGCGCGTGGGACCGACCGTGACGCAGTATACGTTCCGTCCGGCTTTCGGCGTGAAATTGTCGCGCATCACGACGCTCTCGAATGATCTCGCCCTCGCGCTCGCCGCGCAGTCTATCCGCATCGAAGCGCCGATTCCGGGACAGTCGCTCATCGGCATCGAGATACCGAATAAATCCGCAGCCGTCGTGCGTCTCAAGGCGTTTCTCGAAGGCAAGGAGTTCCGCGATCGAAAATCCGATCTGATGCTCGTACTCGGTCAGGATGTCGCGGGCAAAAATCTGCTCGGAGACCTGCGCAAGATGCCGCACCTGCTCATTGCCGGACGCACGGGATCAGGCAAGAGCGTGTGCATCAACACGCTGCTCCTCTCGCTCCTGTATCAGAATTCCCCCGAGGACCTCAAGCTCATCCTCGTCGATCCGAAACGCGTGGAACTCTCCGCCTACAAGGGTATCCCGCATCTGAAAACAAGCGTGGTTGTCGATAACAAGAGAGTCGTGAATGTGCTCCGCTGGGCGGTGGGCGAAATGGAGCGCCGGTATAAGCTCTTTGAAGAAGCGCATGCGAGGGATCTCTCCTTGTATCGCGAGAAGTGCGCGCGCGGCGAGATGAAGACCGTTGTCGATGCGGAAACCGGGAAAGTGCGCGAAGAGAATCTCGAGCCGCTTCCGTATATCGTCATAGTGATCGACGAGATGGCGGACCTGATGGTGGCGCACGGCAAAGAGGTGGAATCGGTCGTCATCCGTCTGGCGCAGATGTCGCGCGCCATCGGCATCCATCTGATACTCGCGACGCAGCGTCCGAGCGTGGAGGTGATCACCGGCCTGATCAAGGCCAATATCCCGACGCGCATCGCGTTCCAAGTGACGACGCAGATCGATTCGCGCACGATTCTCGATACCGGCGGAGCGGAGAAACTGCTCGGCAACGGCGATATGCTCTACTCGCCGTCGGAGGGGACGGAGATCAAGCGTCTGCAGGGCGTGTTCGTTTCTGATGACGAGGTGAAGCGTGTCGTGGCATTTCTCCGCAAGCAGAAAGAGGATCTCGGCGAGGACGAGATCGGCGATGATTTCGGCGGCGGGGATGTCGGACAGCAGAGCATCATGGAGACGCTCGACGCGATGGATGACGGGTCGAAGGAAGACGATATGTACGAAGAGGCGAAGCGTCTCATAATAACGACCGGGAAAGCATCGACGACGTCGCTGCAGACCGCGTTCAGCATCGGCTATCCGCGGGCGGCGCGCCTGATGCATCTGCTCGAGGAGAATGGCGTCGTGGGGATGGTGGACGGCAAAAAGAAGGTACTTTTGAGCAAGACAGAAAACACTGCGAGTGACACTGAAGACGAAAAGAAATACGGAGACGATCATATGTCCGATCAGGGCGGGCGCGATAAGTGGCAGCTCTAACAGCTCGTAGCTTATTAGCTGGTAGCTTGTAGGAAAGAAGTAAGAGATGCAAAGAACGAATAAGCTAAATAGCTAAGAAGCTAAAAAGCTAGTGTATGAGAGATGGTTTTACGCGGAAAAAAGTCGAATCGCTCACGCTCGGCGAGAAGCTGAAGAAGCTCCGGAGCGATTTCCGTATGAGCCTTTCCGAGATCTCCAAAGCGACGAGGATCCAGGTGAAATACCTCGAATACCTCGAGAACGGCCAATATGAGAAACTGCCGGCGGATGTCTATGTGCGCGGATTTCTCCGAAGCTACGCCCGGTATCTGAACATCGATGAGTCGGCGCTCATCAAGCTCTACGAGCGCGAGCGCAATATCCAGGCGAACCTCGGTCGAGAGGTCTCGAAAAAGACATTCAATGTCAAAAACCTGAATGTTTCTTCGCTTGTGATCACACCGCGTTCCGTGGCAATAGTGATGATTTGTCTGCTTGTGGGAGGGGCGTTTTTTTATTTATACCGAGAGTTCCGATCGTTTGCCGGTGTGCCGCGTCTGGTCATATTGAGTCCGGAAAACGGTGAAATCATCGAAACGAACGAGATACTTGTGCGTGGCAAGACGGACAATGGCGCGCGCGTTTCCATCAACAACCAGCCGGTGTTCGTCGGGAGCGACGGGGAATTTTCTGACAAGCTTATCCTCCAGCCGGGACTCAATACGGTGACGGTCGTCTCTGTCAATCGTTTTGATAAGGAAAAATCAGAAACGTTGGCTGTCGAAGCGCGGTATATTCCTTCGGTCTCCGAAGCAGAGACAGACAAAATAAACGAGACAGATCGCAACGAAACGTTTCGTATCGATATCAGCACGCTCGAGCCGACCACGGTCACGCTGGAAGCGGACGGGACGGTCGTTTTCAGCGGCACCGTGAAGCCCGGGGAATCACAGACGGCGGAAGCGAAGGAAAATATCAAGGTTACGTCCGCGAATGCGGCGCAAACGCTGACGCGCTTCAATGGTGCGCGGGAGGAGCCGCTCGGATCAGAAAAAGCAGCCGTGAAAGATGTCGTGTTCACATCTGCTGGCAAACAGGAATAAAACAGGATATACTGTAACAATATAATTTACTCTATTTTCTTATGGTGAAGAAACCCGCGGGGAGCGAAGGAAAGGATAAGCTGTCGATCGTCGTCGATGCGATCGAGGAGAAGTTCGGCGAGGGCGTCATCATGAAGCTCGGGGATATCCGCAGGGTGGACGTGGAGGCGATACCGACCGGATCCGTCTCGCTCGACATCGCGCTCGGCATCGGCGGCGTGCCGCGCGGCCGCGTGGTGGAGATCTACGGACCGGAATCGTCCGGCAAGACGACGCTCTCGCTCCATATCGTCGCCAATGCCCAGAAGACCGGAGGCGTCGCCGCGTTCGTGGACGCCGAGCATGCGCTCGATCCGGAGTATGCCAAGCGCATCGGCGTCAACATCAACAATCTGCTGATTTCCCAGCCGGACAACGGCGAACAGGCGCTCGACATCGTGGAAACGCTCGTGCGCTCCAATATGGTGGACGTGATCGTCGTGGATTCCGTCGCCGCGCTCGTGCCGAAAGCGGAGATCGAGGGTGAGATGGGCGATTCGCATATGGGGCGTCAGGCGCGCCTCATGTCGCAGGCGCTCCGCAAGCTGACCGCCATCATCGCCCGTTCGAACGTGGTGGTCATCTTCATCAATCAGATCCGGATGAAGATCGGCGTGATGTTCGGCAATCCGGAAACGACGACCGGCGGACAGGCGCTCAAATTCTATTCCTCCGTGCGTATCGAGGTGCGGCGCAGCGCCCAGATCAAGCGGGGCGAAGTGGTCGTCGGCAATCGCGTCAAGGCGAAAGTGGTGAAGAACAAGGTCGCCGCGCCGTTCCGTACGGCAGAATTCGATATCATGTACAACGAAGGAATCTCGTTCTCCGGGGATCTCCTGGATGCCGGCGTGCTCTACGGGACGGTGAAGAAGGCAGGCAATTCGTTCGCATTCGGCGATGTGAAGCTCGGCGTCGGCCGCGAAACCGCCAAGGCGTTCATCAAGGAAAATCACAAGATCGGCAAAGAGATCGAAAAGGCCATCCTCAAGCAGGCGAAAGAAGGCGTCATCGTGACGAAAGCCGAAATCGAGGAGTAGCTTCGGGAATCCGTGCAAAAGACTTCAAAAGTTTTTAGATGAACCGCGCCGAAGAGATTTCGCCGTATGGTTCCCTGCCCGAAGTGCCATATCGTGGCAGGCGGGCCTAAAAAACATTTTGAAGTCTTTTTATGCCCTATCAAAGGCTTGAAATGGGCGTGTGTTATAATTGCTAGTGAGTCCGCAAATGAAAATTTATTTTCATTTGGGACGCTTGCCCGCCTTGGGAGGGAGTGATGCAATTTCAAGTATCGTAGCGATACTCATAATGTCCCTGCATGCAAAACTTGAAAAAACAAACATCTTTTCTGCTGTTGAACGGAGTTATCCTCGCGCTCGTGTCTTTTGCCGCCATATATGCGTCGCCCGCCTCCGCGGCAGATGCGGAAGATCTCGAAGATGATATCAGCGCGCTGGAAAAAAAGCTGAAAAAGGAAACCCAGGAGTATGACGCCCTGAAACAGGATCTGAGTCAGATCAATTCCTCGCTCACGTCCACCCAAGCTCTCATTCTCAAGGTACAGAATCTGCTGAATCAGACCGAACAGACCATAGAGCAGAAGGAAAGCGAGATCGCGAACCTCGAGGGTCAGCTCACGCTCGAGCGCCGCGTCCTGAAAGGCCTGATTCAGGAGATGTATCTGATGGGCGATATTCCCTTGGCGAGCCTCGTGCTGGCTGAGAGCGATTTTCTCGGATTGATCCAGGGGAGCGACAACCTTTTCTCCACGCAGGAAAAGATGCAGGAGGTGATCCGTGAGATCACGGACGTCCGTGCCAAAGTCACCGATGAAAAGCTCTCTCTCGAAGAGACGAAGCAGGATCACGCAGAGCTGCTTGCTATCAAGAACAAGCAGAAACAAGGGCTCGTATCTGAAAAAATCGAGACAGAAGATGATCTTGAGGATCAGCAAGCGACCATTGCGGAACTCCAGTCGAAGCTCAACGAATTGAAAGGTGATTTGAACACATTGTTGGGCAAGAGTTATGATGCGAAAAATATCAAGGATGCCATACAGTTCGCCGCGAGCAAGACTGGTATCCGCGAGGGATTCCTGTTCGGCATGCTGTCGGTGGAATCCCGTCTGGGGGCTTCGGTCGGCGGCTGCGATTACAAACAGAGCCGGATGAGCGCGTACCGATTGGGGATTTTCAAAAGCATCGCCAAGGAGCTCGATTACGATTACAAGAAATTGAAAGTCTCCTGTCCGCCGAAGAGCTACAAGGGCACGGGCGGTGCCATGGGTGCGGCGCAGTTTATGCCGGATACCTGGAGCGGGTACAAAAGCATCATCGCGTCGCGTACCGGGCACAATCCTCCCGACCCGTGGAATCTGACGGACGGCGTCGTGGCGATGGCTTCGAAACTCGCCAACGATGGCGGAGCGAAGAGCGGAAAAACGACTATCACCAGCCCGTGCACCGGAAAAAAGGTGAGTGTGAAGTGGGAAACATACGCGTCTATGCGCTATCTCGGGTGGTCGTGCTACGCCCTGAATAATTACTCGAAAACCATACAGAGCCTTTCCGGGAACTACAAGAACCTGTGATACCTTGCCCCGTTAGAAGTCCGATACATAAGATGTATCGGCAGACGCCGAGGGCGTCTTACTTCTAATGGGGCTTGCCAAAAACCGGGATATCTGATAGGCTGATGAAACAACTGAGAAAGTCCGACGCTTCTCCCGCTCGCGCCATTTGTGGCGAAAGATTAGGAGGGGCATATTCCCACCGGAAAGGCCCTCCAATATCGCTTTGCGAAATGAGGCGGGCAGGCTTTCTTCATTTGGGAATTTGATTTTTTTCAAGCCAATGCGCTAATACGCTAACAAGCCACAAGCTATCACTATGGTTGAATACGAACTGCTGTATCTCGTCGGTGAGTCCAAAGAAGCCGAATTGCCTCGCATCCGCGAAGCCGTAGAAAAGATGGTTGCCGCTGCGGGAGGAGCCTTCCTTCCTCCGGTGACCGAAGAGAAGCGCAAGATGGCCTATGAGGTCAAAGGAGAGATCCGCGGCATCTATATCGCCCGCCGTTTCACGCTGGAGGATACGGATGAGCGCGACGCGAGCGGCAAGGAGGGAGAGGCGCATCCTCTCGCGGCGATCAATCGCGCGCTGCAGCTGTCCAAGGACGTGCTGCGCTTTCTCATCGTTTCGGCGAAAACCCTTCCGGAACTGAAGGCGATCGAACGCGTCGAGCGTCCGAAGACGGAGAACAGGGGCGGCCGTTATGAGAAGCGCGGCGCCGTACGCCCTATGCCGCAGGCTCCGATCGCTCCGAAAGAGACGGCCAAGCCGGTAAGCAACGAACAGATTGATGAACAGCTGAAAGCGAAACTTGATATCTGAAGCGATCCGAATACTACGAATTACACTCGAATTACCCGAATAATTAATCATTAAATAAAAAGTTATGAACGTGAACAAGGCTATCCTCGTCGGACGATTGACCAAGGATCCGGATATGCGGACCACGCAGAGCGGCCAGTCGGTGGTGACACTCAGTATGGCTACCAATAATTTCTGGACCGACAAGAGCGGCACGAAACAGGAAAAGACGGAGTTTCACAATGTCGTCCTGTGGGGACGGCTCGCGGAAATCGCCTCGCAGTATCTCACCAAGGGGCAGGAATGTTTCATCGAAGGCCGTCTGCAGACGAGAGAATACACGGCCAAAGACGGATCCCAACGAAGGATCACCGAGATCGTCGGCGAGAATATGCAGCTCGGCAATCGCGCGCAGGGGAGCGGCCAGGGCGCGGCGCGTGCCGGAGGAGCGGCAGCCGGCAGCGCCGGAGCTTCTCAGGGTCAGCCGAAGGCTCAGGCAGAGGAGGAGATCCCGACCATCAATCTCGATGACGAGAAAGACGAGATCAAGATCGAGGACGTACCGTTTTAACAGCGTATAGCTTTTAGCTATGAGCGTTCAGCGGAGTCTTTTAAGCGCTAAACCCTAATTCCTAAACCCTGTTCTATACTATGGAAGCAGCAATGAGCAAGAAGCTCGCGAAACTCGATTACAAGGACGCTTATTTCCTGCGCCGGTTTCTCAATTCGCAGGGGAAGATGTATCCGCCGAAACGCCATGGCCTGACTGCCAAAGAGCAGCGCGGCCTGGCTGTCGCCATCAAGCGCGCCCGTTTCATGGCGCTTATCCCGTACGTCATAAAATAAGTTATCAGAGTATAAAGTTCATAAGGTTCATAAAGTTACCAAGTTCAAGCGGTTCTTTCTGAGTTGTACGGATTTTCAACTTTACGAACTTTCTAACTTTAAAAACCTTCAAACTTTTTTATGTTGGGATTGACCGAGATCAAGACCGGAAAAAAGATTCTCTGGAACGATGAGCCGTTTGCGGTGCTGGATTATCAGCATTCGAAGATGGGGCGCGCCGGAGCGGTGCTGCGCACCAAGCTGCAGAACCTGCTTTCCGGAGCCATCATCAATCAGACATTCCAGGGTGCCGACAAGGTGGAGGAGGCGGAGATATCCAAGTCCCGCGCCCAGTATCTCTATCATACGGGGGACGAATACCTGTTTATGGATACGGCGGATTATGACCAGTTCTCGCTCGCGCAGAACGTTCTCGGCGATGCGACACGGTATCTCATCGAGGGGACGGAGGTGACCGTGCTCAATTGGGACGGTCGTCCGATCAACATAGAGATCCCCGTCAAAGTGACGCTTCAGGTGACCGATGCGCCGCCAGGGATCAAGGGAGACACGGCGTCAGGCGGTGACAAGGTGGTCACGCTCGAGACCGGACTTCAGGTGACGACACCGCTCTTCGTGAAAACAGGCGATCGTCTCATCATCAATACGGAGAAAGGCACGTACGTATCGAGAGCATAAAATGTCTGATCAAAAAACCGGGGAAAGCCGGTTTTTTGCTCTTGACACTCTTCCGGGGGGGGGTATACTAGAAGCAGGAGAGCCATACGATACAAAAAATATGAGTTCGAAAATCTTTGTGATGGCGGTGTTTGTTTTCGTTTTACCGTTTTTTGTTTCCGCG
>JBBTWT010000022.1:0-14475 GCA_038078615.1 Patescibacteria group bacterium
TTAGGATGCACCAGGTAGTTTTTTAACTCGTGTCTACTTTAAAGGGTACGTATCAGGCCGGGGGAGTTTTTTTATATGCAGATATTTCCCTTGTTCAAGCCATCATGTTACAATTGGATAACGTGAATATGCTCGAGAAAAAGACCACCATCGTCGATAATTTGAGTATCTGTTACTATCAAAGTGCGGACTTTGGGGGTAGTGGTGTTTTGGTATTTTTGCACGGATGGGGAGCACAGGCGCTCTCTTTCTCGAAGACGTTGGAAAAATGCCGCAATGTCATCGCGCTTGACCTGCCTGGCTTCGGGGAGAGTCAAATACCAAAGGCAGCTTGGTCGATCGGAGACTACGCTTTTTTTTTACAGCACTTTTTCGAAAAGCTGCATATCCAGCGACCCATAGTGGTGGGGCATTCTTTCGGTGGCAATATCGCCATCAAGTATTGCGCTCAGCACGATGATGTGCAGAACCTGATCCTCATCGGTAGCGCCGGGATTCGCCGCACAACTTTGAAAAAATTTTTGTATCGCGTCATCGCGAAAATGCTCAAGGTTTTATCTGTGATTCCTGGCCTTTCCCGGATACGCGAAAGCGTAAGAAAATCTTTCTATATCGCCATCGGTTCTGAAGACTATATCCAGGCTGGGGCGCTGACAGAGATATACCGCAAGAATATCGGTGAAGATTTGCGAGGAGATATGGAAAAAATCGAAATACCAACGACACTCATTTGGGGAGAAAACGACGATATGGTGCCGTTGGCCGACGGCCGATTGACGCAGGCGCATATCCAGGGATCACGACTCTTCGTCATCCCTGGTGCCGGGCACTATGTTTTTCTGGACAAGGAAGCGGAGTTCAATGAGATATTCCTGAAAGCGATAGTATGATATTGAGAAATCTGCTGTATATTCTGCAGAGCGAGAACTATTCTTTTCCGCGTTTCCTGTCTTTTTGCTATTCGCATCCTCTCTGGTGGCGGCTTGAGCGGCGGCAGAAAATAGTGTGGACTCCGAAGGCTCGCGCCCTCTGGATGATGAGCATTATTTTCTTCTGGGGCGCGGTCTACGCGGCTGTCTTGTTTTTCGGATGGATGATGGGAGCGTTGTTTTTCTTGTTTTTCCTTGTGATGGTGCCGTTTTTCGTGGGTGCGGCGCTGCTTGCTCTGTTGCCTTGCGACACCTTTCTCAAACGAAGGAAAGTGTCTCGGGCAAGCACCATTCTGCAGGCATCCGGGGTGCGTGTCATCGGCATCACGGGGAGTTATGGCAAGACGAGCACCAAAGAGATACTGGCCGCTATTCTCGAGCGAGGATTTCCGGTGATCAAAACGCCGGAAAACATCAATACCGACATCGGTATCGCTGATTTTGTGATACGCCACGCCACGGAATTCGCGGAAGACAAGATTTTTATCGTCGAGATGGGAGCGCACAAAAAGGGAGAGATACGCAGTATCTGCAAGATGGTGCATCCGGAGTATTCGATCCTTATCGGCATCAATGAGGCGCACCTCGAACGTTTCGGCAGTCTGGAGAATATCATTTCAGGGAAATTCGAATTGCCCCTGTCTACGCGGAAACTCGCGATTCTCAATTGCGACGATGAAAACGTGAGACAACATTATCAGGAATTCGTGAAAGTGAAAACTATCTGCGTGACGGAAGCGGACGCACAAGATGTGTCCGCGAAAGATGATTTTCAAGGCTTTCAGTTCGATTGGCAGGGTATGCGGTTTGAAACGGCGCTTCTCGCGAGGCACAATATCACACTCATTCTTCTCGCCGCGACGCTCGCGCAGGAGCTTGGGCTGCCGCTACCAAAGATCCGCGATGCTGTCAAAGAAATCAAACCAATACCCCACAGACTGGAACCCATCTGCAATCCCGCGACCGACATCATGGTCATCGATGACAGTTACAACGGCAATATAAACGGTGTCATAAGCGGCATCGGGCTCCTCGGACGAGCCAAAGGCAGGAAAGTCGTGCTGACCCCCGGGCTCGTCGAGCTTGGTACGGAATCCAAGCGGGCGCACCGGCGTATCGGCGAGCTCTATGCTCAGAAAGCCGACCTGGTGCTGCTTATCAAAAGTCAGGCGACACCGTACATCATCGAGGGGCTGAAGCAATATGCGTTTACCGACTATACCGTGTATAATACCACTGAAGAGGCGCACCAGGATTTGAGCCGTGTTTTGCGTTCCGGCGACACCATCATTTTCCAAAACGATCTAACGGACAATTATTTCTGACCTATGGTTTTGAAGAAAGGGGCAATGACTATCGGAGTATTTTTCGGCAGCCGCAGTCCCGAACACGAGGTGTCGATTATCACCGCAGAGCTTATTGTGAGCGAGCTGAATAAACTCGGCCATCGTGTCGTGCCGGTCTATATAGACAAAAAGGGACAGTGGTTTTCGGACGCTGCTTTGGGGAACCTGAAATTTTTCACGGAAGGTGATTTGCAGGAGAAACTGAATCGTCTGAAAACCTGCTCTGTGGAGATGAACGCGAAAAAAGGAAAGCTTTTCCTGCATACCGATGGCATATTCTCGAAGCCTATCGCGATCGACCTTGCCTTTCCGGCTTTTCATGGAATGAACGGGGAAGATGGCACGGCGCAGGGGATTTTTGAACTTGCCAATATCCCGTATGTCGGGTGTGGCGTGGCCGCTTCGGCGCTGACGATTGACAAGGTGCTGACGAAACAGATGTATAAAGGTGTAGGCATCCCCACCGCGCCCTTTCTTGCTTTCACGAGCGACGAGTGGAAACAAAATAAGGAAGATGTGATTGCCGGTATCCGGAAATTGCGATGGCCGGTCTTTGTGAAACCGGCGCGCCTCGGGTCATCGATCGGTATTGCCAAGGTGCGCGAGGCAAAAGACCTGGAGAACGCGTGCGAGGTGGCGCTGCACTACGATACGAAAGTCATTGTCGAAGAAAGCGTCGAAAATATGTCTGACATCACCTGTGCGGTGCTTGGGAACGAAGAGCCCATTCCTTCCCTCATTCAGGAATCGATTTTTCAGGGCGAGCATTTCAGTTTCAGCGATAAGTATCTCGAAGATGGCGGCGCTCAACTGGGTAATGCGGAGAAAAAAATCGTCATTCCGGCGCGTTTGAGCGCAGAGCGGACCAGAGAGGTGCAGGCACTGGCGGTACGAATCTTCAGACTCTTCGGCTGTACCGGCATCGCGCGCGTCGATTTCCTCTATGATCGGGTGCAGGACAAAGTGTACGCGAACGAGATCAACACGCTGCCAGGCACGCTCTATCATCATCTCTGGAAAGCGAGCGGTATAGAAATCGGAGAGCTTCTCGAGAAACTCTTGCAACTCGCTCACAAAGAACATGAGAAGAAAAACAGCATCACCGCCACCTTCAAATCGGATCTTCTCAGTTTTGCCCATTCGGTGAAATTGCAGACGAAACGGGATAATCAGTAACTCACTTATCAGTATCATTATGAAAAAAAGGCTTTTTTCTGGGGTTCAGCCGTCGGGGAATTTGCATATCGGTAATTATCTCGGGGCTATCCAGCAATGGGTGACGCTTCAGGAGGAATACGAGGCGATTTTCTGCGTGGTGGACCTTCACGCCATCACCGTGCCGCAGGATCCGGTAGCATTGCGGAAAAAAACCCTGGAAGCGGTAAAAACGTATCTTGCTGCCGGCATAGACTCGCAAAAATGTACGCTGTTCGTGCAATCGCATGTGAAAGAGCATGCCGAGTTGGCCTGGATTCTGAATACGATCGCTCGTCTTGGTGATCTTGAGAAAATGACGCAGTTCAAAGATAAGGCGAAGGATGGCCGTGAGACTGCCGGCGTCGGCCTTTTCGACTATCCCGTACTTATGGCGGCGGATATTTTGCTGTATGATACGGCGATCGTTCCGGTGGGGGAGGATCAGATACAGCATGTGGAGCTTGCCCGGACACTGGCGCGGCGCTTCAATGATCGTTTCGGAGAGACATTCGTCATTCCGGAAGGAAAAATTCAAAAAGAAGGCGCGCGTATAATGGGACTCGACGATCCGACGAAGAAGATGTCCAAATCCGCCGCAAGCGAATACAATTATATCGCGCTCACCGATGATGCAGATACGGTGCGGAAGAAGATCAGGAAAGCGGTGACGGACAGCGGCTCGGAAATCGTGTATTCCGATGAGAAACCGGCAATAAAAAATTTAATGAATATGTATTCCCTCCTTTCCAGAAAGTCTACGAGTGAGGTAGAAGCTATGTATTCGAGCAAGGGACCTGCCCGCAATGCTACGCATAGCGTTGCAGGCGGGTACGGAGATTTCAAGAATGATTTGGCGGAAGTGGTTATTGGTTTTCTTGTGCCATTTCAGGAGCGTCTCAGGGGTATCTCCGACGAGGACGTACTGCGCATTTTGCACGAAGGCCGAGAAAAAATCCGCCCCATCGCCGTGGAAAAGATGAGGACGGTGTTTGATAGGGTCGGACTTATCTCGTATTAAGACAGTTGTCAGTTATGAAAGAAATATCCGTACAAGAATTACGCGAAGTTTTGGAACACGGGGGACAGGACAATGTGCTCGTCATAGATGTGCGTACGCCGGCAGAACACCGGTCAGGGCGTATTCCGCAAGTGGTGAATATGCCGCTCGATGAGATCGAGAAGCATGCGGATGAATTACGTGCGTATGACGCAGTGTACGTTCATTGCAAGAGCGGCGGTCGAAGCGGTCGGGCATGCCAGAAACTCGGCGCTCTCGGACTCGAGAACCTGACGAACGTGCGCGGCGGTATCGGCGAATGGGAGCGTGCCGGGTTCGAAGTGTCTCATGATTCAAGTGATTCAAGCGGCTGCCGTGTTCCGATCATGCAGCAGATGCTTCTGACGGCCGGGCTCCTGATCCTGTCCGGGTTCGCCCTCGCGTGGCTCGTCCACCCGTACTTTCTCGTGATGCCGCTTGTCGTCGGCGCCGGGCTGACGTTCGCCGGCGTGACCGGCAAGTGCTCCATGGTCTTCGCGCTTTCCAAGATGCCGTGGAACAGATAGATGACAAAAAAAATCCTGAATCATACGATTCAGGATTTTTTTGCTTGTGATCAGCCAGAATCTCCAGAAGGAAATATGTAAAAAGTTTTTTAGGGAACGTTTAGCGAAATTGTTTCAATTTCGGTAGGGTTCATCTAAAAACTTTTTACATATTTCCTTGCCTGATGAGAGTGAGCAATTCAGTTTTTTTCTCTTCCATCAATGCGAGCGTGTTGGCCTCGAGATTGAGGCGCAGGAGCGGCTCGGTATTGGACGCTCGGACATTGAACCACCAGTCGGGATAGTCGACTTTGAGGCCGTCGAGCTCGTGCTGTCTGCCATCGGCGTATGTTTCCCTGAGTTTCGCGAGCACGGCGTCTTTGCCTGCTTCGCCGGCCCGCTTCGTCGAATCTTCAGCGAGGCGAGTAGGCGGGTCGGCGACTTCGCTATTGATCTCGCCGGAGTGATAGTAGCGTCTGGTTTCCTTGACGAGCTGGGAGATGGATGCGCCGGTTTCGGCCATCAGGTTGAGGAGGAGGAGTGCGGGGAGCGTCCCGGCTTCCGCGAAAGAGTTCTCTTCGAAATAATAATGCCCGGAAAGCTCGCCGGCGAAGATCGCATTGTCTTCCCGCATCTGTTTCTTGATATTGGCGTGTCCCACTTTGCATTCGTGGGCGATGCCGCCGTTCTCCTCGATGATTTCTTTCACCGCGCGCGAAGAACGGAGGTCATAGAGGATCGTCGCGCCGGGACGTTTTTGTAAGATAATTTTTGCGAGGAGCGCCGTTACGAGATCCATCGGGATGATCGCGCCAGTTTCGTCCACGAACCCGATGCGATCCGCGTCGCCGTCATAGGCGATGCCGAGATCGGCGTGGGATTCACGCACTTTCTCTCGAAGCTCGTCGAGCGTATCGAGTTTGAGCGGATTGGCCTCATGACACTCGAACGGATGCTCGAGATCGTCGTAGAGATTGATGATAGAAAGATTGTCGGGGAATTGCTCGTAGATGGGGAGTTCGAGCACGCCCATCGCGTTGGCGGTATCGATGACCAGCGTGAAGCGCTTGTCCCTGAAATCCGCGAATGAAGTGAAATAGCCGTAATACGCAGGCTTGATATCCTCGGCGGTCATCGTTCCTTTTTGCCCTCCGTCCCGCCAGACGCCCTGCAGCGCGAGATCGCGGATCTCGGAGAGGCCGGAATGCTCGCCGACCGGAACCGCCCCGCGCAAGGCGATCTTCATGCCGTTGTACTGCGGGGGATTGTGGGAGGCGGTGAGGGAGATGGCGGCATCGATATCGAGGCGTCCGGCGGCGAAATATACCATCGGTGTGGTGATGACGCCGAGATCGAGCACGTCGCAGCCGCTATCCATCACGCCGCGCGCGAAACTGGCGAACAGACTCGGGCTCGAGCTCCTGATATCGCGGCCGACTCCCAGTCGCTTGGGTTTCAAGTGCGTCACGACGGCACGGCCGATGGCGTACGCGTCGTCTTCGTTGATTTCATCCGGGTAGATACCGCGGATGTCGTAAGCTTTGAAAATACCGGGATTCATAGAAAAACAATCAGGAATAACACATCTCTATTATATCATAAATATTTTTGTTGACCCCGCACAAAGGGATTTCTTTTACAAAGGAAATGATGATGCCGACGTCACCCACGTTGTCCACGCCAAAAGTTACATCCAATGACGACAAGGGTCGCGAAGCCACTGACCTCTTCCGGGCCGCCTACGACAAGGCCGGTCTGCCCGAGGAACGTGCTCAGCGACTCAACGAAAATCCGAAATTCCCGGCGCTACTCTTGCAACTGATCAAGGAAGAGTCCGCCGATCAGGTGATCCGGGAAACCAAGATTGTGAAACCGGACGGCTCGATTACCTTTCCGGAGCGCAACACGCTGATCGATCCGAACGAGTTCTTCAGCCGTTCGGGCATATACCTGTATGGTTCCTTCCGGGAGCGCATCCTGCCGGTACTCAAGCCGGTGGCAAGCACACCCAGGCGGACCTACGGAATCGGACGTCTCAAGAAGAACGCCTACGACCGTGAAGTTCGTCCGGACCTTCCTAAGCGCCACCTCGGCAACTGGGAAGACATCGCCAGCCTGATCGAGATGTACCCGAACGGCAAAGAAGGCTACTACCTCTTCTACCTGGAAGGTGTGGGCGGTGAAGTCTTCGCCGTGCGTGTCCTCTGGGACTCCGGCAACCGCTGGTGGCTCGTCTTCGTCTGGAGGCTCGACGAGTGTGGCTGCTGGGGTGCTGACTGCCAGGTTCTCTGCCCCGGCAACGCGGCACTCTGACCCTTTCGCCACTTAGGCAAAAGACCCTTGGACACTTAGTCTCTTAGACCCTTGGAAACTGCATCCGCAGCTTCCCGGGGTCTTTTTGTTTTGATACAATGAAAGAGGTATGGCGGAAGAGGATTGAAGACAGTCTTTTAGAAGGTGAGGTTATAATTTGACTTATCTTATACAATCTCATATAATCTTATATAGTAGTAACATTAGATAAGATTATGGAGAATAACAGCCATTTTGAAGCCAGATTCACCATTTTACCAGGGGAAATCTGGGCTAAAATAGCCAAAATTGATGAAATCAAGGGGCGGTGGACTGGTGGACTGAAATTGAGTCCCCAGATTTTGATTCGCCTGAAAAAATCAGTGCTCGTAACTTCTTCTGGAGCTTCCACTCGTATTGAGGGTGCTAAGCTTTCCGATGCAGAAGTCGAGTCTTTCATTCAGGGTGTAAAGCCTGGGAAGTGGGAGAGTCGAGACGAGCAGGAAGTGCAGGGATATTATGAGCTTTTGAGCAATGTCTTTGATGCCTGGAGAACCCTCTCTTTCAGCGAGAGTGCCATCAAGCATTTTCACAAAGAACTTTTGAAGTATGTAGAAAAAGACGAGCGCCACCGAGGAGAATACAAGAAAGGGGAAAACTCAGTCAAGATGTTTGATGCTGATGGGAAAGAAATCGGAGTGGTATTTGAAACAACTCCTGCTTATCTCACGCCGAAAAAGATGCAGGAATTGGTGAGCTTCACACTCACTGCTTTGGAAGAAAAGAAAATCCATCCACTTCTTGTCATTGGCAATTTCATCGTGGAGTTTTTGAGAGTCCATCCGTTCCAGGACGGGAATGGTAGGCTCTCTCGTATCCTTACGAATCTCCTCTTGCTCAAAAAAGACTACGCCTATGCGCCGTATGTCTCTCACGAGAAGCTGATTGAGGATAACAAAGAGAACTACTACATCGCTTTGCGAAGAAGTCAGAAGAGTTTCGGAACGGAAAAGGAAGACATCACCCCCTGGCTAGATTTTTTCCTCACAATGCTCCTCAAACAGTCCGAAATGGCTCTGGAACTGATGGAAAGCGAGCAGATAGAGAAGCTCCTTTCTCCCAAGCAGCTCGCTGTCTGGGAATATATTCAGGGTGTTTCAGAAGCCACTCCATCAGAAATTGCGGAGAAGACTGGAGTTGCCAGACCAACAGTTAATCAGGCTCTCACCAGGCTGCTCAAGATAGAGAGGATTGAAAAAATCGGTTCAGGTCGGAGCACGAGGTATCGGAAGCTGTAATGAAATAGTGAGGAGCGGGGTGGGGTAAGTCTTACACGCCTTGCTCCATAAACCTTTTCAAGCCAAAGTAGTAGAACTTTGAGGTCTTATCCTCTTGTATAGAGGTTCTAATAGTGTTCAGTAGGCGGAGCAATTAAAAATGAGGCCGTAACAACATTGGTGCGGGGTTGACCTCCGATCTTTTTTCTGCGAAAATGACTCATACTTTTGTCGTCACTATTTATTGCTTATGGCTCTGAAAGTGGGAATTGTGGGATTGCCGAACGTCGGGAAATCGACGTTGTTCAAGGCGTTGACGAGGAAGGCGGTCGATATCAGCAACTATCCGTTCTGCACGATCGAGCCCAATGTCGGCATCGTGGAGGTGCCTGATGAGCGGGGGGCGTTACTCTCGGTGCTTTCCGGCAGCAAAAAACTCATTCCGGCCGTCATCGAATTCGTCGATATCGCCGGTCTGGTGAAGGGGGCGAGCGAAGGCGAGGGTCTCGGGAACAAATTTCTCGCCAACATCCGCGAGGTGGATGCCATCGTGGAGGTGGTACGGGCGTTCGAGAACCCTGATATCATCCATGTGCATGAGCGCATTGCTCCGCAAGAAGACATCGAAATCATCAACACCGAACTCATTCTGGCCGATCTGGAAACGCTGGCCAAGAGGAATCTGAAGACGGCCAAGGAAGCGCGCGCCGGCAAGAAAGAGGCGATCGCGGAGATGTCCGTGCTCGAAAAGCTGGAAACGGGGATGCAGAGCGGACTGCTCGCATTCGATATCGCCGGAAAATTTTCTGAGGAGGAGACAAAAATCTTGCGTGAATTGCAATTGTTGACTGCGAAGCCGTTCCTCTATGTGTACAACGTTTCTGATGTCGAACAAACGCTCTCGCCGGAACTCGAGAGCCGTCCGCATGTGAAGCTCGATATCAAGATAGAAGAGGAGCTCATAGAGATGTCGGCGGAGGAAGCGAAGGAGCTCGGCATAGAATCGCGTATCGGGGAGCTCGCCAAGCAAGCCTATGCGCTTCTCGGGCTGATGACGTACTTCACGACCGGCGTGGAGGAGACGCGCGCCTGGACGATTCCGCAGGGATCGACCGCGCCGCAGGCGGGGGCGGCCATCCACGGCGATTTCGAGGAGAAATTCATCCGGGCCGAAGTGATCCACTGGACGAAATTGCTGGAAGCCGGTTCCTGGAGCGCGGCGCGTGACACGGGAGCGCTCCGACTCGAGGGCAAGGACTACGTTGTCCAGGATGGCGACGTCATTGTCTTCAAAATCTAGGAAATTTTGAAGAAATTTCCAATTTTCAATCAATTTTCAAATTCCAATATTTCAATTTTTAAAACTGAGGAATTGTAAATTGTTTACTACCTTGACACCAGTTTTCTAGCAGTCTATAATTGGGAGTGCTAATACGTTATAATCATACAAACATATGGCGAAGCAGATCTCATACGGTGCCGATGCGCGCAAGCAGATCAAGATCGGGATCGACAAGGTCGCCGACGCGGTGAAGGTGACGCTGGGACCGAAGGGGCGCAATGTCGTCTTGGCCAAATCATACGGCGGTCCGACCATCACCAATGACGGCGTGACGATCGCGAAGGAAATAGAGCTGAAGGATAAGTTCGAGAATCTCGGCGCGGAACTGATCAAGCAGGTCGCGGAGAAAACGAACGAAGTGGCCGGTGACGGCACGACGACCTCGACCGTGATCATGCAGGCTCTGGTCCGCGAGGGGCTGAAGTTCGTCGAGACCGGCATCAACCCGATCGGCATCCGCCGCGGCATGGAGGCTGCGAAGAACGACGTGATAGAGATCCTGAAAAAGAATTCCAAGAAGATCTCTTCCAAGGAGGAAGTCGCCCAGGTGGCCATCATTTCCGCCGAGAGCCGCGAGATGGGCGAGATGATCGCCGACGTGATGGATACGGTGGGGAAAGACGGCGTGGTGACGACGGAACAGTCGCAGACGCTGGGACTTTCCAAAGAAATCGTGAAAGGGATGAATTTCGACAAAGGATTCATCTCGCCGTATATGATGACCGATGCCGAAGACCAGACGGCGGAGCTCTCGAACCCAGTCATCCTCGTCACGGACAAGAAGATTTCTGCCATCGCGGATATCGTGCCGCTCTTAAACGAGCTGGCGAAGACCGGCAAGAAAGACATCGTCATCATCGCCGAAGATGTCGACGGGGAGGCGCTCGCGACGCTCATCGTGAACAAGCTGCGCGGCGTCATCAGCGTGCTCGCGGTCAAGGCGCCGGAATTCGGCGAGAGCCGCAAAGCGATGCTTGAAGATATCGCGCTTCTGACAGGGGCGGTCGTGATTTCTGCGGATAAGGGGATGAAGCTCGAGAGCACGACGCTCGCGATGCTCGGGACGGCTCAGAAGGTCATCGCTACCAAGGATGCGACGACCATCGTCGGAGGCAAAGGAAAGAAAAAGGATCTGGAGGCGCGCGTAGCAGAGATCAAGACGCTCATCGGCAAGTCCGACAGCGATTATGATCGCGAGAAACTCCAGAAACGGATGGCGAAATTGTCCGGCGGCGTGGCGGTGATCCGCGTGGGAGCGTCGACCGAGACGGAGCTGAAGTATATGAAAGACAAGATGGAGGATGCGGTCAATGCGACCAAGGCGGCCATCGAAGAGGGCATCGTCGCCGGTGGTGGGATTGCTTTACTCAAAGCCTCTAGAGTTGCTATTGTAAATCTTGAAAAAACCAGAAAGGACATGGACAATGATTACAAATCTGGTTATATGACGGTGCTGAATGCAATTGAAGAACCACTCCGTCAGATTGTCGCCAATGCTGGAGAACAGGATGCGGCTATTGTAAAGAACCAGGTTTTTGAAAATCAAGCGGAACATCCTAACTATGGTTACGATGCTAAGAACAATATCTTTGTAAAAGATATGATCAAGGCGGGCATCATCGATCCGCTCAAGGTGACCAGGACAGCGCTCGAGAATGCCGTATCGGTCGCGGCGCTCCTCCTCACGACGGAAGCTGCGGTCGTGGATGAGCCGAAAGAGGAACCCGCAGGAGGAGGAAACCCGATGGGTGGGATGATGTGATTCCGCTCTAGCGGAATCATCCTGAGCTTGCTCGCCTCGCTACAGCTTTGGCGAAGCGGGTCGAGGGATCTGTTTAGAGAATCATGAATCAGGAATCAAGATAAAAAGAGGCTCTCACGGAGGCCTCTTTTTATGTTATACTACGCGTAGTATGTAGTGATTTTGACTCGATCATATCGCAGGCGCTGCTCAGGAAAGCCTGAACAAAGCCGGTGTAAGACAAACGTATAACGGAATCATGGTATACACCATGTTTTTGATAGGGAGGGATTGATCATGGCTATGACAGAAGACGCATTCGAGAGAGGGAAGAAGAACTTAGCTGTTGAATTTGATGACCTGGTTACGGCCCAGGAATATTTGGAATGGAAAGAGACGGTTCCTGCCGGAGTGAGACGACAGGTTGAAGCCGTCATCAAAGGCAATAAGCCGCTGCCCGGTCAAACCGGTCTTTTTTTGAGCGATCAATTCTTGCATATTTTCGGAGAATATGTGGCACAAAACAAGGAAATTGATTTGTCCAGAGTTGATAAGAGAATTTCCAATTTGCTCTTACCACTTGAACGTATCGCAACCAAAGGCGGATATCTGAATGTCTTTGAAACGCTCTGTAATCCGGATGTTTCTTGGAATCTGAAGCGAAAAATTTATGAAACGCAAATCAAGCCGGCACTGGATTGGTTGATCGAGAAAGATTTGGAAAAAATAGCGGAAGAATCGAGACAGACGTTGGAGAGGAATGGAAAGCCTGATGAAGAGCAAAAAGGAAAAGGCAAAAAAGATGGTATTCCGTCACAGAGCGAGAAAGTAAAGCCCGGCGGGGACACCCAGGAGAAAAAAGAAGGCGAACCTGTCGCGGCCTTATTTTCAGTCAGCCCGTTTTTTGGCGGATATTACAAACAGCTGAAATTCAATCATTTTGACACTAGTACCTTGGAATGGCGAAAGCCGGAAAATGAGTTAAGCAAAGCGGCTGCCGAAAGATATGATACTCTTGGTACCCGGATTATTTTCGGGAAAATCCAGGGCGGGATTCCTCTATCAATACCTCTTCCTTACGATTGGACCATTGATCCTGATAGTCTGGTCACGGATGCGCCGGCAGGAAGTGCGGAGGTATCAAGAAGTCAAGAAGGACTGTGGTATCTGAATATAGATAACGAGGGGGTGTACACATATCAGATCCGAGCCTGCAGAAAACAAACGCTCGGTGAGGATATAAAGCCGCGAGACGCGAGGATCGATGGAGCTTTGCCGACGGAGTTAAAAGAAAAAATTGAGGAGCTACAGAAAAATAATTTTCCTCGGTTGCGGTTGAAAAGAGAAATAATAAAATTCATACGGAGCGGTTTGAAATATAAGACTAGTGACGAGCTGAATGTGTACTATCAGCAGAAACCTGCTAAAGCCTTTGACAGAATCTGGCAGAGGAAAGAGGCTAATTGTTATTGGGCCAATACGTTGGCAGCCCGAATGCTGTCTGAGATAGACGATCAGTGGGCATACATAAGCGGTTTTTCCGTAAGAGAAAAAGACGAACAAGGGAATGCGATACTTCATTCCGGTAATGGGCATGGCTGGTTGGAAGTGTGGGACGACGTAGGCCGGCGGGCGGTGAGGCTGGATGCGACGCCGAAAGGCGACCCGAATGTGGATGAGCAACAACAGGAAAAAGATTTGGAAGGCGAAACCGGCGAAGGCGATTGGGGCGAATCGGAGGACGAATTGATGCCGGAAGAAAGGGTGAAAGAAAAAATCAAGGAAATGAAAGGTCGGAAGGGAAATAAGGAGCAGGGAAAAATGACATTCACTGACCCGGAAGAGGCTCGTTTTGCGGAATTGGCGCAGTGTACGCCGGAACAAGCCAGAGAATTTATGAAAGCATTGGATAGGGTGCGGGAAATAAAGGATGCACGCGGGATCCCGATCAGCGAACTGCTGAAGTTGGAATGGAAAAAAATCGTCACCGAGAGGAAGATCGAGATGAGCGAGTATCATGGTCCGGTGCGGATGGATGAGGGAGATGTACTCGTGGATCCGGTCAGCGCCAGAATAGATATCGTGTCCAAAGAATTCAATCCGACCGGATTCGAAACATTGACGAAAAAAAAGAAACTAGAGACGGAATTCGGAGGCATCGATATCTATTTTTCTTTCGATCTGTCTGAATCCATGAATGAAGCGGACGGAGCGAGTGGACGGAGAAAGGCGGACGTGCAGAGAGATGTCGCGCTTCTGTTCGCGGATAGTCTGATGCAATGCTCGTATATTTCCCGTAAGCTCGGTGAAGCTTCAGATGTACTGCCGATGAAAATCATGGTAACATTGGCATCGGAGAGCGGTGTTGTGAAGTTGCATTTGACGGACAAATGGGGGCCGAAAGAACAATGGGCATTGTATGCCGCGCTCAATCAGTTGGCTTCGGGCGGAACGCCGACGCACACCACGCTCCAGCTGATCGAGAAAGATTTCGATCTGGAAATCGCCGATTTGAAAAAGAAAAAAGTTCCCAAAGAGAAACTGCCGCTGCACTATACCGTCGAAATATCAGACGGCGTGCCGAATGATTTTGATGCAACCGAAGCGATGCATACGACATTGAAGAGCAAGGGTATGGCGGTCAGGAGTTATTGCATCGGCGGCGCATCGGCAAGCGTTGACGCAGCCGAACCGATCGCGTCATTTTCCCAGCTGCCGGAGATTCTGTCAAAAGACATCATAGAAAAATTTACCCTCTTGGAGTCAGTAATCTAACGCAACGGATAGGAGTAGTATATCCGTATGCAAT